>DASRSQ010000326.1:0-1958 GCA_035656475.1 Gemmataceae bacterium
CTGGGAACGAGCCTAAGATCTAATTGATCCAGGCAAGAGGATAGACCGCGAGGCAGAGCCTCGCGGGTAGTGCGTTCCCAGGCAGAGCCTGGGAACGAGAGGGTTTTTGCATGGCCACGGGCTCATTACCGCTACTGACGCCCAACGATTTCTCCTCCGATCGCGAGGTTCGCTGGTGCCCGGGCTGCGGCGATTTCTCGATCCTGGCGCAGCTCAAAATGGTGCTGGCGAGCATCGGCGTGCCGCGTGAGAATATCGTCTTCGTCTCCGGCATGGGCTGCGCCGGACGCTTCCCGTACTACCTCAACACCTACGGATTCCACGGCTCCAGCGGCCGGGCCGCGGCACTGGCCACCGGCATCAAGTTCGCCAATCCGAATGTGCAGGTCTGGGCCGTTATGGGGGACGGCGATGCCTTCTCGGTCGGCGCCAATCATCTGATTCATGCCCTGCGCCGCAATGTCGACATCAAGATCCTGCTGATCAACAACGAAGTACTCGGCCTTTCCAAAGGCCAGATCTCGCCGACCGGCCGGCCGGGCACTCGCACCAAGTCGACTCCCGAAGGCTCGTTCGAGACGCCGCTGCGGCCATTGTCGATCGCTTTGGCGGCCGAGGCGAGCTTTGTCGCCCGCACCATTGATGTCGATGTCAATCACATGATCGAGGTGCTCGAACGCGCCGCCGCCCATCGCGGGTCGGCCTTCGTCGAGATCTATCAGAACTGCAAGATCTTCAACGACGGCGTCTTCGAATACGCGACCGATGCCAACATCAAGGCGGAAACGGTCATCTACCTCGAACAGGGGCGCCCGCTCCTCTTTGGCAAGGATCGCAACCAGGGCTTGCGGCTCAATGGCTTCGAGCCGGAAATCGTCCGCTTGGGCCAGGGCATCACGATCGACGACATGATCATCCACGACGAGAAGGCGAGCGAGCCGACGCTGGCGTTCCTCTTGAGTCGCCTGGCGGGCCCGCAGTTCCCCGAATGTTTCGGCATTTTCCGCAGCGTGCAACGGCCCACGCACGAGCAGCAACTCGAAGCCGCCTTCCGCGAAGGGGCCGCCCCGCTGGAGTTCGACAAATTGCTGGCGGGTGACGAATCGTGGACAATTGCATAGCCTAACATTGGCAAATTCGAAATCCGAAATTCGAAATCCGAAACAACTTCGAAATTCGAATCGGAAAAACGCAAACCAAAGAAGTTTGTTTGCATTTTTTTTGGGATTTCGGATTTGTTTCGGATTTCGAATTTCGGATTTCGGATTTTCCAAGTAAGTATGATTTGTCCCTCCTGCTGCCACACCAACCTGCCCGGCGACGACGTCTGCAAGCGATGCAAGCAGCCGTTAACGCTGTTTGATTTGCCGCAGGCGGACAACGCGGTCGAACGCAGCGTCATGTACGATCAGGTCAACTCGCTCAAGCAAAAATCGCCCGTGGTGATCGACCAGTCGGCGACGATCAGCCAGGCACTCGCGCTGATGTGTGCCGAGAACGTCGGCGCTGTGCTGATCGTCGACCACGCAGGGCAGTTGCTCGGCATCTTCAGCGAGCGCGATCTGCTCAAGCAGCTCGTGGGCAAGAACGGCAACGACTATCAGCAGAAGCCGATCACGCAATTCATGACGCCCCGGCCCGAATGCGTCAAGACGACGGACACGCTCAACTTCGTCCTGCAAAAGATGGATGCCGGCGGCTATCGCCATGTTCCGGTGCTCCAGGACGGCAAGCCGGTCAGTATCGTGTCCGCCCGCGACATGTTGCGCTTCGTCACGCGATTGTGCAAGGATCCCGAGTCGGCCAACGGCGGCCGCAAAACGCCGGATTGAATCTCGTTCCCAGACTCTGCGTGGGAACGCCTACCCGCGAGGCTCTGCCTCGCGGTAAGTCCACTTGGAGTATCGTGCTTCATGTTCGCCCGGCTCGTCGCATAGAATGCGACACATTTCTGAATG
>DASRSQ010000327.1:0-3990 GCA_035656475.1 Gemmataceae bacterium
AAGCTGCTCGGGATCAAGAGCAAGGCCGAATCCGCTATCTATCAGGAGATGCGCGATGTCGAGTTCCTGTTGCGGTTCTGCGTATTCAAGGACACCTGGCACTCATTTACCAGCCGCCTTCAGAGCGCCCTCGATGAATACATGGTCGTCAACCAGAGGATGCCGAGCAAGAAGCTCGATCGCCTCAAACAAGACTTCTTGAACACCTTGGCATGCGTCGAAGCTGCCTTTGGAGACCACGCGTTCCAGCGCTGGCAGCCGGCGAAGAAGCAATGGCGACGTCAAGTCCTTGCGTCGCTGTTCGATGCCCAGATGTTCGCATGCTATGGTCTGAAGGACGACAAGCTACGCCGAAAGCAAGACGACATAATCGCAGGCTTTACGCACCTCTTCGAAGACCATGACTTCCAACAGTCGATCACGACCGGGACAAATACCCCCAATCTGTTCCAGTACCGCGTCACGAAGGTCCGCGCTCTGTTGCTTCCGTTTGGAGGTGACAAGTAAATGGCGTCGAAAGCGCTCGACAACTTTATTGCCTCACTTGGAATCGCAGAACAGCTAACCGAACTTGAAAGGGTCTATGATAATCCTCCGCGCAAAGCTGACGAGGCCAAGGTTGCTGGGCTCCGTGGCGCCGCGGCGGTCCTCATGGTCGCCAGTTTCGAAGCCTTCATCAAGGCGGCAATCGTCGAACATCTGTCTGAGTTGACCGTGCAGCCTCCGAAGGTCCCGTTCACCAACCTTCCTGAAAAAATGCGAGTCAACAGCGTCTTCTACTGCCTCGACGCGGCGATCAAAGGACCGCGTCATGTCAAAACCGACAGAGCCGATCGTCTGCCCAACATCAAGATGGCATGCGCCAAGATCGCTGCCGACATCATCGACCCGGAGGCCCTGAGTTCGACGCAGAGCAATCCGAGCTCTAATACGGTAAAGTCCCTTTTTGGCGACCTCGGTGTCTCGGACATCTTTGGTAAGATCCGCACGCCGTTCCATAGGGCATGGCGCAAGCCAGAGGCGGCGACCTTTATCCCAGACAAGCTAGAGGAAATCGTCAATCGGCGCCATCGTGTTGCCCACACGGGCTTGGCACTGAACATCACGCGGGGGCAGTTGAAGGAGGCCCTGAAGTTTCTCCGAATCCTGTCCGGTCTTCTCGACAAAGAGCTTCGCTCCCACATCGACTCGTTGATTCCGCCGTAGGGCAACGTCAGATTCGGCAGGGAGAGCGCGAAGGTGAGGGCGACTGGCATGAGACACCAGCTCACCGGCGCAAGCCGATGGGTTGCACGACGCGCGCAAAGGAAAACTTGGAGCTGGGCACTTTGAAGCTCCCCCATTTAGTGATGCTGTACTCCGGCGCAAGCCGCCCTCACCCTAACCCTTTCCCGAAGGGAGAGGGGAGCCGCGGTCGAACGCCGGGCTATAATTGGGGCAACAATTCGTCTTTTCTTGCAGCCCGCCAGCATGGCATAATCCCCGCTGTCGCTGGCAATGCCGTCGCTGGCGGTTTCGCCGCCTTTCCCCCAGATGAAGCACGCCCGCAACTCAGACGCACGGAGGTCAGACTTGATCGGCGAAACGGAGCTCGCAACCTCCTCGCAAGACTCTTCGGCCAGCACCGCCGAGAAGGGGCAGAACGGATCTGCTAACGGTGCCGCTCACGACTCCAACGGCCACGAACCGCCGGCCGCCTCGAACGGCTCCGCTCGCAAACGCAGGGCCACGGCCGAGTCGATGGCCGCCAGCCAGCGCGATATCTCGGTCAGCGAGTTTTTCGCCAAGAACCGCCACCTGCTTGGCTTCGACAACCCGCGCAAGGCCCTCTTGACCACGATCAAGGAGGCGGTCGACAACTCGCTCGACGCCTGCGAGGAGGGGGGCATTTTGCCCGAAGTCTGGGTTCACGTGGAGCAGACCTCGCCCAACCGCTTCAAGGTGGGCATCCAGGACAACGGGCCGGGTATTTTGAAAGCCCAGATCCCGAACATCTTCGGCAAGCTGCTCTACGGCTCCAAGTTTCACCGCCTGCGGATGAGCCGCGGCCAGCAGGGGATCGGCATTAGCGCCGCCGGCATGTACGGCGTGCTCACGACCGGCAAGCCGGTGAAAATCATCTCCAAAGTGTCTCCCCGCAAGCCGGCCCACTATTACGAGATCCAGATCGACACCAAGAAGAACCGCCCCGAAATCCTCAACGGCAAAGGTGAGGGGGTCGATATTCCGCCCGGCGAGTCGGGGCGCAAAGTCATCGA
Source organism: Gemmataceae bacterium (assembly GCA_035656475.1). Taxonomy (GTDB): domain Bacteria; phylum Planctomycetota; class Planctomycetia; order Gemmatales; family Gemmataceae; genus SIAQ01. The sequence goes on from DASRSQ010000327.1 coordinate 2,259, forward strand.
AAAGCACGAGATCGAATGGATTGAGCTCGATCACGGCACGCGCGTAACGATCGAATTGGAGGCTCGCTACCAGCGCGGCCGCGGCAGCGTCGACGAGTATCTGGAACAGACGGCCATCGCCAATCCGCACGTCACGCTGCACTACGTGGATCCGGAAGGGAACGAGACCCTCTACGAACGGTCGACCACCGACCTGCCGCCGGAGCCGAAAGAGATCAAGCCGCACCCCTACGGCGTCGAACTCGGCCGCCTGATGACGATGCTCAAGGACACGAAGGCCAGCACGCTGTCGCAGTTCTTGACGACGAGCTTCTCGCGCGTCAGCCCGGGCGTCGCTCGCAAGATTTGCGAAACGGCCAAGCTAAGCGTGCGGGCCTCGACGACCAAGATTGGGCGGCATGAGGCCGATTCGCTCTTTCAGGCCATTCAGCAGACGAAGATCGGCTCTCCGGCGACCGACTGCCTGGTGCCAATCGGCGAGGAACTGCTCCTCAAAGGGCTGCACAAGGTTGTGCCGGGCGAGTTCTACGTGGCCGCGACGCGACCACCGGCTGTCTACCGAGGCAATCCGTTCGTTATCGAAGCGGCGCTGGCCTACGGCGGAGTGAGCACGGCCCAAAAGATCTCGCTCGAGGCGCTCACGGAGGTGTTGTCGGAGAGCGATGCCCGCAGTCTGCGGCAGTTCTTGATCAGCACATTCAATGGCATGGGTTCCGAAGGAGCCGAAAAGATTTTGAAGGAGGCCGATCTTGGCCAGCGGATGTCGCCCGGCAAACTGAAGCCGCCTGAGATTGCCAAACTGCATACCGCCATGCGGTCGGTGAGTCTGGAGGACGGGCAGACGATGAACGTCATGCGGTTTGCCAATCGCGTGCCGTTGCAGTTTCAGCCCGGCGCGTGCGCCATCACGCAAACGATCGCCGGCACCAACTGGCGGGCCTACGGCCTGACCCAGTCGCGCGGCGCGCTGCCCAACGGCCCGGTGACCATCATGGTTCACATGGCCAGCGTGTGGGTGCCGTTCACGAGCGAATCGAAGGAAGCAGTGGCCTCCTACCCGGAAATTCAAAAAGAGCTGCGGCTGGCGCTGCAGGCCGTGGGACGCAAGCTGAGCATGTATCTGCGACGGCGCTTGCGGGTGAAGCAAGAAGGAGAAAGACGAAACGTGTTCCTTCGCTACCTGGGCGAGGTCGCCACGGCTGTTAGCTCCATCAACCAATCGGATCGCGATAAGCTCTACGAACGGCTGGTCAACGTCGCGAAACGCAAAACTGCTGAAGCCGACGTTAAACTAGACAAGAGTGGAAACAAAATCCTCGAAGACGAAGAAGAAGACTTTGGCGACAACGTGCTGATCGTGAAGCAACCGGATCTGGACGCCGGATTGCCCAGCCCAAGCTGAATGCCCAAGGGAACGCATGGCAAAGAAACGAACGACTGGTAATGCAGAGAAAGGCGAGAAAAAGTCCACGCCCGTCAGCGCACGCGATAAGCAGACGCTGACGAGGCTTCACGATCTTGCAGACACCGTCGTGACGACCGCGGAACGAAGTCGCGATCCGTTTGTGGACATTCCAGCGCGCGCTTTATCGAATGTGCGGTTCAACAAGTCAAAACGGTTCATCGAGATGGGCGGAAACACGAACCGGCGCCAACTATTCAACCTGTCTCAGGCCAAGGCCTACATGCAGACGATGTTGGTCGCCAGTGGCTGCAAGACCCTCATCGACCA
>DASRSQ010000328.1:0-2757 GCA_035656475.1 Gemmataceae bacterium
CGGTGCGAGTGAATGCCACGGCGGGGGGCGCGATAACCGCCAACATCGGCGGCAATGGCCGCCCAGTCGCAGGCCGTATCACCACGGCCGACGGTGGCGAACTCGAAAACGCGAATCCCACCTCCGCTTCGCTGGCGCAGCGCGACCCGGACAAAGACCGTGGCGATGGCAAGGATGCGGAGCCGAAAACCACCCCGCAGACGATTATCTTGAATATCGGCGAGGACGGACGTTTTCGTGTCGAAGAAGTCGCGCCTGGCCCCTACACACTGACGGCGCAGATCTTCTCCAAGATCGGTCAAATGCTTGGTCGGGTCGAGCAGGAGATCGTCGTTCCTGAAATCCCGGGGGGCCGCACGAGCGAAGTCTTGGACTTGCCGCCGATTGCACTCGTACCCTTCGACGATTTGGACGTAGGCGAGGAAGCACCGGAGATCGTGGCGGAGCAAGTCACGGGCGAGCCGTTCAAACTGTCCGACTTGCGCGGCCGGTTCGTGCTGCTCGACTTCTGGGCCACCTGGTGCGGCCCCTGCATTGCAGAAATGCCGACCTTGAAAAGCGTTCACGAGAAATACGAAGATCGGGACGATTTCATTGTCGTCAGCATGAGCGTTGACGCCGAGCGCGAGACGGCCGCCGATTTCATCAAGCGGCAGAAGCTCGACTGGACGCAAGTCTTCCTCGGCGAATGGTCGAGCTCGCCTTACCCGACTAAGTACGGAGTATTCGGGATTCCCGCGATCTTCTTGATCGGTCCCGATGGCCGGGTGCTGGCGAAGAATCTCCGCGACGAAAAGCTCAAGGAAGAGGTTGCGAAGGCACTCGATGCGGTCGCTGCGAAGGAAAGCGGAGAAGCGAAGAAAGAGCCGTAAGATGTCAGATCAAGAGGCTAACGACGAGCAGCTAGTCGCCGCCTTGATCGACGTGGTGAAGGCGGATTACAGGCATTACAGCGAAACGCCCGGCCACATCGCGTCGGATTACGCCACCGCCGCGCTGCGACGCTGGCGCTCAAGCGGCCGTCGTGGTATCGGTACTCGCGACGCTGAAGCACGTATCATGGACATCGCTAAGGGGCTGGAACAGCTCTTGTTTCGCACCAATCGGAATCAGTTCACAGAGCAGTTCCTTCCGCTTGCCGAACGAATGGTCAAGGTACTTTTGAAATACGAAAACCCAAAGGATCCACGGCCGCCGACCCGGTGATGGAACAGGATCGAGTTCGCCCGCTGCGAGCGGCAATTATTGCCTTGATGGTGGCCCTGGCGGCAACCCTGGTTGCTCATTCGCTGTTCGTTGTGCCAGAAGGATGGATCAACGAGCGAGGTCTACCGGGACCGGTGGGGTGGATATTCTACCTCCTGACGCTGCCAGCCTGGCCCGGTGTCCTCTTGTGCTGGATGCTGATCTGGGGCGACAGCGCAACAGGGTCTCTTGGGGAGGTTGCGATCGAATTCGTGGTGTCGCTCGCTTTCAACGGAACGATTGCTTTCGGTCTCGGATACATTCCTCTGTCAATCTGGCAATCGCAGAACCGCCTGCAATTCGGCATAAGGTCGATATTCATCGCGGTGACATTCGCAGCGATTGCGGCGGCTGTCCTAACGCTTGTCCTGCGATAGCGACAATTCCAGACTGACCCACAACTGCCGACCCGTGAAACTTGATGCCCGGCCGGTGCTCGCATAAACTGATGACTTCTCATCGAGCCGCATGCGCCAAACCGTGGGAGCGTCAGCAATTAGCGTGGCAGCGAAGACCGATCTCGCTTTCCAAAAGTGCATCTCGCCGCGCTGCGGGGCGACCTACGGGATCGACGAGGTCCGGGTCCAGTGCGAGGCGTGCGGTGACCTCTTGGACGTGGTCTACGACTGGGACCGCCTGCGCCCCCCCACGTCGTTTTCCTTCTTCGAGGAAAAGTGGTCGCGCCGCCACGAGCCCCTGTGCTTTAGCGGCGTATGGCGTTTTCACGAACTGCTGCCGTTTGCCCCGCAGTCGCAGGTGGTAACGATCGGCGAGGGGCAGACGCTCTTGCAATCGGCGCCCTCGGTGGCCCGCTTCGTCGGCCTGCAGCCCGACCGGCTGTTCCTGGAATACGAGGGGATGAACCCTTCGGGCAGCTTCAAAGATAACGGCATGTCGGCGGCGTTCACGCACGCCCGCAGTATCGGGGCCAGCCGCGCGGCCTGTGCTTCGACCGGCAATACCAGCGCCTCGCTGGCAGCCTATTGCTCGGTGACGAAACTGATGAAAGCCGTGATCTTCATCGGCTCGGGCAAGATCTCCTACGGCAAGCTGTCGCAAGCGCTCGATTACGGCGCGCTCACCGTGCAGATCGCGGGCGATTTCGACGATGCCATGGCTCGCGTCAAAGAGGCGTCGCGCGAGCTGGGCATCTACCTGGTCAACAGCGTCAACCCGTTCCGCCTGGAAGGGCAAAAGACGATCATGTACCGGGTGCTGGAAGGCCTGCGCTGGCAAGTGCCCGACTGGATCGTGGTACCGGGCGGCAACCTGGGGAACTCGAGCGCGTTCGGCAAAGCCTTTGCCGAATTGCGCGAGATCGGGCTCATTGATCGCGTGCCGCGGCTGGCCGTGATCAACGCGGCCGGCGCCAACACGCTGTACGAGCTGTACGATCGCCGCGGCCTGCGGTGGAACGACGGCGCGCCGAACAGCGAGGTCACCGACAAGTATTACGCGGAGCTCGATCAGGCCGGGCGCCGGGCGTCGACCATCGCCAGTGCCATCGAGATC
>DASRSQ010000329.1:0-10043 GCA_035656475.1 Gemmataceae bacterium
CCGCGGGATTCTTTGGCAAGGTTGCGCGGTATCTCGCTCCCGAATCCCACTGGCTGTTCAAGGCACGCGCTGTCGTCAAACGCCTGATGCGCGAGCATCGCATTGATGCCGTCATCACGTCGAGCCCGCCAGGTTGTGTGCACTGGCTCGGCCTCTGGCTGGCCAAGCGCGGCTTGCCCTGGCTCGCCGACTTTCGCGATCCGTGGATCGTCAACCAATCGTTTGCGCGCCAGACGCTACACCTGCGCTACGAACGCTGGCTGGAGGCGAAGGTGATGCGCCGCGCGACGCGCTTGATCGCGAACACGCCTCTCAACCAGCGCGGCTGGGAGGCGGCGTATCCCGATTCGGCCGACAAGATGGCCGTCATCACCAATGGCTTCGACCCGGAACGCTTTCCGGCGCAGCCGCCCCATGTTGTCGGCGATCCGCTGACGATGCTGCACGCCGGCGAGCTGTATCATGGCCGGGATCCTCGCCCGCTGCTCGACGCGTTGCAATCGCTGAAAAACGAGAATCGTAACCCGATCACGGTTGATTTCCTCGGCCGCACTTCCGGCCTCGCATTCGATTTGCCCGGCGAGATTGCACAGCGAGGTCTCGGCGACATCGTCAAAACGCCTGGCATGGTTCCCTACGCCGAGGCGCTCGACCGCATGATGCGCGCCGACATCTTGCTGCTGGTGCACACGCCCGGCTGGCGCATTGGCGTCCCTGCAAAGCTCTACGAATATCTCGGCGCCGGCCGGCCCATTCTCGCTGTGGCCGAGCCTGATAGCGATATCGGCTGGGTGCTGCGTGAGAGCAAGGTGCTGCACCGCATCGCGCCGCCGCTCGACAGCGCGGCCATCCGTCAGGCCCTGGTCGAATTGGTCGACGATGTGCGCGCCGGTCGGCCGACGGCGCCGGACGGCGAGGCCGTCCAGCAATTCACACGCGCGAGCATGGCCCAACGTTTCGCGGAATGCCTCGATCATTGCGTGCGGATGCCGGCCAGCGCCACGGTGCCGACATGATCAAGGTCGCCCATGTTACGCTCGGCCTCGACATGGGAGGCCAGGAGCGCCTGCTCGTCGAAATGGCGCGCCATCGCGACCCGGCGAGCTTCGACTGGACCGTTCTCGTGCTCGGCAAACTCGGTATTCTCGCGGAACCGCTCCAGGCCTGCGGCGTGCGCGTGATTGCACTCGACGAACCGGCCGGCTTTCGCGTCGGCCTGTGGCGTCGCCTCGCGACATTGTTTCGTGCGGGGCGCTTCGATGTGATCCATTCGCACGACGATCGGCCGCTGATCTACGCGATGCCTGCGGCCTGGTGGGCTGGCGTCGCGCGACGCATCCACACGCATCACCATGGGCGCCTTCCCGGCATCTCGTGGCGGCAACGCTTTCTCATTCGCCGGGCGTCGCGCTATGCCGAGCATTTCGTCTGTGTCTCCGACGATAGCGCCCGCTTCATGATCGAGCAAGGCATCGACCGCGAACGTGTTTGCACGATCCACAACGGCATCGACCTCACCCGCTTCGCGTTTCAGGGCCCGGTCGACGATGGGCCGATTGTGACGGTCGCCCGCCTCAGTCCGGAAAAGGATGTCGCCAACCTGGTGCGGGCCGCCGCGCGCGTCATCGCGCAGCATCCGCAAGCGCGCTTCGAGATCGCGGGAGATGGCCCGTGCCGAGCGGAACTGGCGCAGCTCGCGCAGGAGCTCGGCGTCGCGCAGCAACTGACGTTACACGGCGAGGTGCGCGACATTCCCTCATTGTTGGCCCGGGCCCGCCTCTTTGTCTTGCCGTCGCAAACGGAAGGCATCTCACTGACGCTGCTCGAGGCGATGGCACGCGGCTTGCCCGTCGTGGCCACGCGCGTCGGCGGCACGCCGGAAGTCGTCGAGGATGGAGGGACCGGGGCGCTTGTGGCGCCGCGCGACCCCGAGGCGCTCGCCGCCGCCATCGTTCGCATCATAAGCGATCCGCAGCGTGGTCGCGACATGGGGCGCGCCGGGCGAACGCGCGTGGAAACCAGCTTCGACATTCGCACCATGACGAAGCAGTACGAGGCACTCTATGCACGTCGCGATCATTGACGGCGATGTCTCCTACCCGGCCACCTCCGGCAAGCGGCTGCGCACGCTCAATCTGATGTTACAAGTCGCGAAACGGCATCGCATCACCTACATCGGTCGCTGCGCCGCGGACTCGCGCGAGGCGCGGGAGGCGCCGACATTTCTCCGCGATCACGGCATCGAGCCGATCCTCGTGCATCATCCGGTCGCGCAGAAGTCAGGGATCGCGTTCTATGGCCGGCTTCTCGGCAACCTGTTCTCGTCGTGGCCCTACTCGGTCACGTCGCATCAGAGCGCGCCGATGGAAGCGGCGATTCGCGAATGGGCCGGCAAGAATCGCGTCGACGCCTGGCAATTGGAATGGACCGGATACCTGCCCATGGTATCCGCGTCGTTGCCCGGGCCGCGCGTCGTCATCGCGCACAACGTCGACACGCTGATCTGGCAAAGGTATTACGAGAATGAAGCGAACCCGCTGAAGAAGGCGTTTCTCAAGACGCAATGGCGGAAGTTTCGCCATTTCGAGGAGGAGGCGTTTCGCCAGGCGACGCGCGTGGTCGCCGTCAGCGAGGAGGATGCCCGGCTTATCCGCGCCGACTTCGCGCAACCCAATGTCGATGTCGTCGACAATGGCATCGATCGCGCGTATTTCGAGCAGGTCACCGGCCAGCGCGATCCGGCGCGCATTCTGTTTCTCGGCGCCCTCGACTGGCGGCCCAATCTGGACGCTGTCGATCTATTGCTGGACCGCATTTTTCCGCGCACGCGCGAACTCGAACCGGGCGCGACGCTCGTCATCGTCGGGCGGCATCCTCCGGCTGGATTAGTCGAGCGCATCCGCAACATGCCTGGCGTCGAACTGCATTCGGATGTGCCGGATGTGCGTCCGTTTCTCGCCGGGAGCGGCGTGATGGCGGTACCGTTGCGTATTGGCGGCGGGTCGCGGCTCAAGATTCTCGAGGCGCTGGCGTGCGGCTTGCCCGTTGTGTCGACGCGTGTCGGAGCGGAAGGATTGCTGCTGAATCCGGGCGAGGATTATGTGCAGGCGGAGCCGGACGCGATGGCCGACGCGCTCGTGCAGGCGATCCGCAATCCCGGTGTTGTGCAGGCTCAGGCGTACCATGGCCGGCACATCGTGCTCGACACCTACGACTGGGGCGTGCTGGCGCGAAAGCTGGAGGCTAGCTGGGAGAAAGCGCTGGCGGAGTCCGTCAAATCTGACTCCGCGCACTGACCATCTGAATCAAACACTTACTCCTCTCCACATCCGCGCACGTTTCCAAGAAAATCGCGGCCGCCATTTGACATGATGTCGTTTTGATGCAAGTTCATTTGTGCTTTGCCCGCAGAATCCCACGGACCGGAATCTTTGGCACATCGGGAACATGTTCCGATAAACCTTGACGGATTTACCGGATAGGCAATTTGACTGCCGCCCGCCGCATATCAGAATACAGCACCCCTACAGCACCTTCTTTGGAGTCGTCGCATGTTGTTCCGTTTCTGGCAACGAAAGAAAAGTCAATCACCGCTGTGCCGTCGTCCGTCGATCAAGCTTGGATTTGAAGTGTTGGAGGATCGCTGCGTCCCGAGCACCTTCGACGTGATCAACTTGAACGATAGCGGCGCCGGTTCGCTGCGACAGGCGATCTTGAGCGCCAACTCCCATGCCGGGGCCGATGACATTCGCTTCGACACCGCCGGCACGATTCGCCTGGCGAGCGCCCTGCCAACCATCACCGGTACGCTGAGCCTCGACGGAAGCACTGCTCCGAGCTTCGCCGGCCAACCGCTGGTCCAGATCGACTACAACCACTTCGCCGGCCTGCGCTTCAACGCGGGGGCCAGCGGCTCGACTCTCCGTTCGCTTGCTTTGATCAACGGCACCGGCCCCGGCGTGACGCTCGACCATGCCAATAAAGTAACCATCGCCGGCAACTACATCGGCGTGAGGATGGACGGTACCACCGCCGCGGGCAACACCGGCGACGGCATCTACCTCATCAATTCCAGCGGCAATACCATCGGCAACAGCAACGCCGTCGAGAGCATCGACTACGCCAACGCCGAAGCGGTCATGCCGACCGTCTCCGCCTGGCAGGGCATTCGCGCGGGCGATACGCCCGGCCAGTATCTGATCGCCGGCACCTCCAACGACAACGGACTCCTGTTCGAAGGCACCATGGGAGGCGTCGGCACGAGCTACCTCGTCAACTATCCCGGCGCCGCCGCCACCAGCGTCTACGGCCCCGATAATCTCGGCAGCGGCAACCTCAACCTCGTCGGCAGCTATCGCAACGCCGACGCGCTCAGCGCGCCGGTCACCGTCAACGGCTTCCTCTTCCAGGGCACCACGTCCGATCTGTCGAATCCCGCCAACTATCGCCAGATCGACGTTCCCGGCGCCAAGTACAACTACGTCCACAGCACCATGGGCGGCCTGGCCGTCGGCAACTACGACAGCGCGGTCGACCACAACACGCTCAACCTGCCCCTCGGCCCCGGCCATGCCTACATCTACGACATTGCCACGAGCACTTTCCTGACCGATGTCGTTTACCCCGGCTCCAAGAGCAACACGGCCTACGGCATCTGGGATAACGGCGACGGGACCTACACCATCTGCGGCGGCTACAGCCTCACCGGCGCCAACAACTTCGACGACCAGGGACGTCCCATCGGGCAGGCTTACCTCGTCGATTACAGCACCGTGACCCATCAATTCTCGAACTGGACTTCGTTCAGCTATCCCTATGGCACCAACTTCGTCACCCATTTCGAAGGCATCAGCAGCGTCGAAAAAGGCGTCTACACGCTGAACGCCGACTCGGTCCAGGCCGGCTCCGCGGACCCTGTTCAGGGATCGTGGGTGACCATTCGCCGCAATTCCGACGGCTCGTTCGGACCGGCGACGTGGGTTAACCTCAACTACACCGGCGTCGATCCGCAGACCGAAGTCTCCAGCTCCAACTCCGTCTACGGCAACCAGGTCGTCGGCCTCGTGATCGGACCGGACACCTTCCCGTTCCAGGCTACCATCAACGTCGGCTTCCAGCTTTCCAACGTGATCAGCGGCAATGGCCTCGACGGCATCGAGCTCAACCACTCCGGCGCGAACCAGATTGCCATGAACTATATCGGCACCGATGCCAGCGGCACCCACGCCATCGGCAATGCCCGCAACGGCATCTATCTGCACAATGCCTCAAACGCCAACTTGATCGGCGGCGAGGCCACTGGGGGCAACGATCCCACCAACGACGTCTTCGTCCGCCCGCCCCAGGGCAACCTGATCTCCGGCAACGGCGCCAACGGCGTCTTCATCGCCGACCGCTCCGCTCGCAATCAACTCAGCGGCAACTACGTCGGCACCGATGCCACCGGCAACGCCCCGCTCGGAAACTCCCTCGACGGCGTCGCCATCCAGGACGCCAACTATAACCAACTCATCGGCTGCACGCTGCTACAGGATCCCTTCGTCTTCTACAACGTGATTTCCGGCAACGGCGGCAACGGCCTGCGCGTCACCAGCGCCGACTACACCACCATTCAGGCCAACTTCTTCGGCATGGGCGCCAACAACAACTCCGCCGTCGGCAACCACCTCGACGGCGTGCTCGTTGAGGGAACGTCCAGCAACACCACCATGGGCGGCCCCATCCCGCTCGGCAATGTCGATGCCGCCAACTGGCGTAATGGCCTCGAAGTCCGCGGCTCGGCCAGCAAGTTCGTCACCTACAACACCTTCTGCGGCCTCGCCGCCTTCAGCGACAACCTGAACTTCGGCAACGGCCTCGACGGCATGCTCATCACCACCACCGGCTCGAACATTCTCATTCGCACCAACGTCATCACTCGCAACGGCGCCAACGGCATTGAAGTCGGCGGCAACTCCCAGGGCGTGCGCATCGCCGGCAACATCATCGGACTCAATACCGATGCCAACGCCGCCATGGGCAACCTCGGCAACGGCATCCTCGTCACCGGCAACGCCAGCGGCACCATCATCGGCGGACCGCAACCGACCTTCAACATCATCTTCCACAACGCCATCTCCGCCAACCTCCAAAATGGCATCGCCATCACCGGCAAGGCACACAACACCAAGATCAGCTACAGCTACATCGGCACCAACCTGCCCGGCGACACCGCCTTCGGCAACGGCCTGGACGGCATCTACGTCGGCCCAGGAACCTACGGCAACGCCATCGGCTCCAGCAATCCGGCTCTCCCCACCATCATCAGCAACAACGGCAACAACGGCATCGAACTGAATCGCACCTCCGGCAACTCCATCCTCGGCACCATCATCGGCACCGATCCCACCGGCACGCTCGACTTCGGCAACTCCAACAACGGTATCTTCATCAACGGCAGCAACAACAACACCATCGGCAATCCGTCCGCCGCCGCCGGCATGCCGAGCAACGTCATCGCCCACAACGACGCCAACGGCATCTTCGTGCAGTCCGGCTTCGGCAACGCCATCCGAACCTCGTCAATCTTCGCCAACGCCCTGCGGGGCATCGACCTCGGCGCCAATGCCAACAACCATCAGGCGGCCCCCGTGATCACCTCGGTGACGCGCCAGCCCCTGGCATTGGTCGTCACCGGCCTGCTCACCAGCACGCCGAACACGACGTTCACGGTGGATCTGTTCGCCAGCGACACGATCCACTCGGGCAAGATCTTCCTTGGTTCGATCAAGGTCCACACGAACAAATCCGGGTTGGGGACATTCACGTTCACCGGTCCTCTGCCCCCGCTCGCGGACCTCGTCATCACCGCGACCGCGACAAGCCCAAATGGCAATACGTCGCAGTTCTCCATCAACTTGGTATGAGCGAACGGCATTGGCAATACCGATTGACGTGATCAGGGCGACCGCCGGCGGCCTGGACAAGGGGCGCCGGCGAGCCGCCGTGAGAAAGAGCTTGCAAGCCAAGAAAGAACGTCTAGAATGACAGCGCGAATGAAAAGCGGACGTAATTCCGTGGTGGAATGCCAGCCTCGCAAACTGGAATACGGACGCAGCCCCCGAACGATGTTGCGGGTGTAGCACAATGGTAGTGCATCGGCTTCCCAAGCCGACCACGAGGGTTCGATTCCCTTCACCCGCTTTGATAGGATCGGCATCCCTTGAGCTCGAAGAAGGATCCCCCGTCCTCTGGTCTGGTCTCACCCAGTCAAATGTGACCCGCTGAAAAGGCGCGATACGTTTGTGGACCTCGCATTTCTTGCCTCGCTCGGTTCCGACCAAACAATCCATCTTTACTCTGATCGCGATATTTCCTGGAAAGCTCGAATCTTTCCCAAGGCAGAAACGCGATCGGCGCCAGCGGCAGCAGCCGTCCGCTCGGAAACTTTTGAAACGGCGGTGTGCACTCACAACACCGGCGAGAAAGAGTGTAGAGGAGAGTAGGGTGATAGCCCTATCGCGGACCAGCTCTCGATAACAGCCTCTCTCGCCATCTACCGCCTGGTTTTCGCCGTCCTAGCCCTTGTGATGCACCCTGATCTGCTTGGGCTTCGTTTCCTCCTTCTTGGGAAAATGAAGCGTCACGACACCGTCGCAACAGTCGGCACCGATTTGCGTTGGATCGACCTCGGATGAGATGGAAAACGCACGAGCGTAGTTGCTGGTGTCATATTCCTGATCGAGAACCCGACCTTGGTGCCGACGCCGCTTGACCTTGCCGGACAGACGCAAGTGTCCCCGCTCGTATTGCACATCGACGTCCTCCGGCTTCACACCCGGCATATCGCACATCACCACGAACTCATCGGTGGTTTCATAGATGTCGGCCCGCGGAATCGATCGGCCACCATCATTGGCGTATTCCGGTCGGTCGAATCCCTCGACATCGCTGCGTTCGACTTCGTTGATCTGAGACATGGGTTTCCTCCTTTACGCTTTCTGTTCAGGATGGACGACTTCGGTCGTGACCCTAATTTTTTTCGGTTTGTCTTGCGGGCTCTTGGCCATTTTGACGGTGAGCAGACCATCATCCAGTTCCGCGTCTGCCTGACTGGCCTCCATCGGCGCCGGAAGTTCGATCGTGCGCTGAAAGCTGCCAAAGCCGCGTTCCCGGCAATGCCAGACGGCCATGGGCTGCAACTCGCGTCGCACGCCTTTGATGGTCAGATGACTTTCACTGTCATTGCTTGTGACGGTGATTTCCAGATCAGACAATTTTTGCCCCGGCAACAGGGCCTCGGCGTAAACATAGTCGTCGTCTTCCCACAGGTTCACCGCCGGATACGACGCGTTTGCCGCGGGCGGAACCGGAGCTGGCGTTTCCTCGGTTCCACCGTTGAACAACTTCACCATTTCATCCAAAAGAGACATCATACCTACCTCCTTACCTTGCTCTGTCGAGTCACAATGCGACGGACCACCCTGTTCCACTAATGCCGAGTCAGGATGGCAAGAATTCCGCGGCCGCGCCACTCAGTGCGCTGCTGCGGTCGAACGCGCTGGGACACCGCCTTGAATTTCTCGAGAGCGGAAACAAAAAAATACTGCAAATGATGTACCTCCTGCATGATCGGTAACATGTGTGTTTTTGCGAGGTGAATCGTGATTTCGCGCACCAGCGCACCCAAATGTGCGAATGTACGCGCCTGTTGCGCTGACGAGCTATCAAGAATGACAGCGCTCATCCTCGCCGCCTACCAAGCGAAGCCGCCGGTTCGAGCGCGACGAGGGAGTTATCTGCGACGAAAGGACATTAGCCCGGCATTTGAAGTACCGGGCTATTATCCTTCGTCGCTACGCGGCTCGATTGCCATGCGGGGCCCGCGCTATTCCGCGTTGAGCGTTGTCAGATACTGCTCGAGTTCCCGCTGCTGGCCGAGCAAGGTCGCGTGCAGCTCGCGCGAGCGCTTTTGCAGCGACTCGATCTGCTTGTCCTGGGCGACGAATTTCTCCAGGAACGTCTTGTAGTAATCCGAGTTCATCGGAATGATCTTGAGGTTCTCCCGCACGCGCGTGTTGTCGGCGTTCAGGACGCTGAGCTGTTTCTCGACATCCGCGATCTCCTTCTGCGTGTCGGCAATCTTCGCCTGCATCGAAATCGTCTTCGTCAGAGCGGCCTTCACGTCGTTGCTCACGGCCGGGCTGGCGAGGTAATCACGCAGTGCCGTTTCCGACAGCGTCTTGAGCGGCGTCCCCTTCTCGGTGACGGTGCGTTCCTCGCGCACGGCTTGCTCCCCCGTCTTGCCTTTGGCAACCGTGAGCTTGAAGCGGAACACCTCGGGGCCGACGTGCGGATCGTTCTTGTCGTCGAGCCGGGTCCACTCGGGACGGACGATGTGATCGACGGTGAAATTCCGATCGATGTCCGACAGGTTTTGCACGGTGTACATCGTCGTCTCGCGCGTCTTGTAGGTTGGCAGGACCACGCCTTTGACAATCTTGACGCCGACCAGCTTGTGGAAGTCGCCGCTGCTCACGACCTTGATGTTGATGCCGTCGGCGATCGGATTTTCTGTGCGCACGAGATGACTCGATTCGTGCGGCCGATCCTCCACGACATCGAGGACGGCGGTCTTGCCGGCGGGCACGGCGACCTGGAAGCGATAGACGTCGCGCGTCTGCTCCATCGGCTTCTTCGGCTCGATCAGCTTCCACTCGGACCGCAGCGGATGCTCGACCAGCACCTGGCGATCGTGCTTCGAGCGGTTCTTGATCGTGTAGGTCTTCGTCTGACGAATCTGGTAGCTGGCCGCGAGATGATGGTCGCCGATCTTGAGATTCATGTCGGGGCTGGGCGTTTGCTTGACGTCGGTCTTGACCTCGGTCCCCTGATCGAGGGCGTAGCTGAGCAAGCGTTCCTCGCCGGGCTGGACGTCGAGGATGCGCGTGTCGCCGCCGAAGACGCCGTCGTAGACGGTGATCGGCCCTTGCGTGAGGGGCTGGCCGGTCGTGTTCTTGAGCTTCAGTTCGAGCAGCGGATATTTGGCATGGACGGCCTCGTTG
>DASRSQ010000330.1:0-5727 GCA_035656475.1 Gemmataceae bacterium
GCGTCACGGCTCGGCAGGAGCCTCGCCCTCCCGACATTGCCTGCGCCGTCATCGATAGCAGAAGCCAGGGGGACTACACCGGCGTCGTGGCCACGAAGTAGGCGACCACGGCGTACAGCGCAACCCCCATCAGGAAGATGCCAAGCATCAAGACGACGATGGCCTTGCCCGCGGCGAAGTCCTCGGCGCGAAAGATATTCCAATCAGCCTCGCTGAACACGCCAGCCTGGCCGGCGTGCCCGGGCGCATCGGTCGCGTGATGGTGCGGGTCACTTGCGGTGATATGTTCGTTCGGCATCGGTTCGGCCATGATTGCTTCCCTATAGGTTCCATGCGATCGACAGTGATTATACGCCCGCGAGCGCCAATCGTCACGTTTGTTAAGGCGGCGACACCGGCAGCAGTTCCTCGTACTCCGAGCTATCCTCGACATCGTTGTAGCGCGCCGGCGCAAACGTCAAGTCGTCGTTCATTTCATCGCGCGCGAAGATCTTGCGGAACTTCGTGATGAACAGGCCCTCCGCGAGATGGCCGGTCAACTGCTGCAGGTTCTTGACGTCGTCGGCCGGCGCTTCGCGGACGAGGTAGCCGAACGGACGTTCCTTTTCGCACTTGGCCAGGCGGCCGCGGATGACCTTATAGACGGCCTCGGCCCGGGCGGGATCCTTGAGATCCGCCTTCGTGAATCCCTCGTCCACGTTCGGCACCTTCTCGCAGTACGGCGCCTTGCCCGCGAGCACGGCGAAGTCGGCCTTGCTGAGCCGGCGGGCCCATTCCATGGTCGTCGGCGTGTGGCCGCGCTTGTTCGGCGTCGGCCGTTGATTGGGGACGAAGCGGTATTCGAGCTTTTCGGCCCGCGCGAGCAGCGGCGGAATCTGCTTGCCGAAGGCCGCCAGCCAGTCGCCGCCTTTGCCAGGGAGTCCGCCCGGCGTGCAGCCGGAGGCTGCTTGTAGCATCGGCACCCAGGTGTACTGATAGGTCAAGTCCCCCGGCAGATCGACCTTGAACGGGGCCTGCACGTAGAACAGGGCCTCCGTCTTTTCCCGTACGGAGATCTGCGTAATCTTGAGCGGATAGACGAGCTTGTCGCTGGCGAAGCGAAACCGCGTCGGCGTGACCTCGCCGGCAAACGTGCCATCCTTGTTGCGCTTCATCTGCATCGTGTCGATCTTCATGACCGTGAACAGCCACTTCTTCTGAATGTAGTGGTTGAGCGTCGCTTCATCGCCGGCGTAACTGTATTTGTTGTCCTTCAGCCATTGGTAGAGGTCATCTGCGCGGCTCGCTTCGATGATCTTGTATTCGAGTGAGCCGACGACGCCAGATTCGAGGATCCTAACAGTCAACTCGATCGGATTTGAGGCTCGAATCACTACCTGGTCCAAGCCCGATAGGATTTCGATCTGCACCGGCAGCCGTGGTGCTGGAAGCAATTGCGATCGCGGCGACTCACGCCGCTTCATGATCGTGTACACCGCGAGATGCTTGAAGAAATCGCGCGGCATCGTGTCGAGTTTCGGTTGGCTCGGCGTCGGGATGACCATGCCGAAGTCGAGAGCGTTGCCTTCGAATTTTGGCTGCACCGTGAACGTCTCGATCTTCTCGGCCGGATCCCAGGTGATGAACGCCTTCTGCGCCGGCTGCAGAATGTCCGCATTCTTCGCGGAGAAGTAACAGCACGCCGCTTCTGCGATATTTGCGGGCGCCAGCAATGCGATGGACGCGACGGCAAGAAGCGATAGCCGGGTACGCATGACCGAGTCCTCCGGTGGATGTGACGCTTGATGATAACATGCCGGCGAAGTTGCGTTCAAGCTAGCAATGCAGCGACGGGAGGGCGAGGCTCCTGCCGAGCCGGAAGCTTCGGAAACTCTGACTTTGGGCAATCTCTTGCGGGTTCAGGCTCGGCAGGAGCCTCGCCCTCCCGGCCCCGGTTCAAGCTCGGCAGGAGCCTCGCCCGCCTCGCCCTCCCGGCCCCGGCCAACTTCAACCATTACTCCTTCCTCGCCGGCATCACCGGCTTCTTCAAGTGCGACTTCTCCCACTTCGAGCCCGACATCTCGCAGATCTCGGCGATGCGGCGGATGGCATGGACGTAGGCGAGGTCGAACGCCTTGTCCGGCTCGATCGGGTCCACGTCCTCCGCGGTCTGCTTGAGCGCGGCATCGATGTCCGCCAGCGACTCGGCAGGATCGTCGCTGGCCGCGACGTCGAGCATTGCCCGCGCCAGGGCGCCGACCCAGTGATGACTCGGGTCCATGTCGTCCAGCTCATGCTCCGCGAAAAACGCCTGCGTCGTCTCCATGTCCCCCGCCAACGCGGCGTCGAAAGCTCGCCAGGCGGCGTGATACGGCGAACACGCGTCCTCCTCCAGTCCCAGCGCGTGCTCGGTCACCTCCGCTCCCTCCTCGAACCGGTCGAGGCTGCGGAACGCCAGCGTCAGGTACAGCAGCATCCATGGTTCCGCGTCCTCGCGGTCTTGCCAATCCGCCATCCATTCGATCAACCGCTCGTGCTCGAGCACCCCCGACAGACTCGCGGCAATGTGCCCCCACGGATAGGTGCTCGAATGCAGGTCATCCTCGTTGGCCTCGATCCAGGCAAGGAGCAGATCCGTCTCCTTCGCGTGCGCAAGTGCCGCGGCGTAGCCGATGAGCACGTTGGTGCGGGCCAGATGATCGGCGGGCAGGCGGCTGATGCGCTTGGCAACCTTCTCCAGGTCCGTGCGGCGCGCCGCCAGCGCGATCCACTGATTGCATACCGCCGGCGAATCGACCAGCAGCCGCAGCAGCACCTTCTCCGCCTTGTCCGCCAGGTCGGCTTCTTCGAGCGCCGCGACGGCTTCCTTCAGCGCATCCTCATCGCCGGTGCCGCACACGTGCTTAAGAAAACGGAGAGCATTCTCGCTATCATTCTCGGCGAGCGCGTGGCGCAGTGATTCCAGGTGAACCTCCGCGTCGCCGTTCGACGCCTTGAGATTGGGCAGGATCGGCATCAGCAGATGCAACTTCTCCCACGTTGAGCCCGTGGCGTCGCAGATCTGGGCCATGTGGCGAATGCACTTGCGATAGACGAGTTCGAAAATCCAGTCGCGATCGATCGGGTCGAGCTTGGCGGCGACTTCCGTCAGGCTTTCATGGACCTCGTCGAGCACCGCCGTCTTGTCGTCGGCTTTCAGGCACATCAAGATGCAACGGGCGAGCGCGGCGACCCATTGATGATTCGCGTCCAGCTCGCTCAGCTCGTGACTTTCGAAGAATGGCTCGACGGCTTCGATGTTGTCGGCCAGAGCCTCGTCGAGCATGAGCCAGGTCTGATGATAGAACGAGGTGTAATCGGTGTCGTAGTTCTCGAGGACATGCCGATTGATGACGGCGCCGTCGGCAAAGCGATCGAGACCGCGAACCGCGAGCGACAGGTTCATCAGCATCCAGGGCTGGACATCTTTCCGTTCCTGCCAATCGTGCATCCATGCGGCGCAGCGCTTGTCGTCGAGAACCTTCGAATAGCACGAGCCGATCTGGCCCCAGGCCCACGTCTTGGAACGCAGCAACGCCTCGTTCGCCTGCACCCAATCGTGAAGCTTGTCCGCCTGTCCCGCCTCGCCAAGCGCCTCGGCATAGGCGACGGTCACGTTCAATCGGCACAAATGCTTGGGCGGTAGGTTCTCGATGCGCTCGCGCACCTCGTCGAGCGACGTGCGATACGTGACGAGTTGGATCCACTGATTGCAAACGTTCATGCCGCCGCCGAGGAAGCGGTGCAGCACATCTTCGGCTTCCTCTTCCATCTCGGCTTCGACGAACGCGCCAACGCCGCCGTCCAGCTGTTCGTCGTCCCCTTGAATGCACAGGTCTTCGAGGGCGGCAACAGCGGCGTCTTTGTCCTTCTCGATCATGGCGAGCTTCAACGAACGCAGGAGGAAGTCGCCGCGGGCCTCCGTGGGATCGGCGCTATCGAGCAATTTGCGGGCGGCCTCGGTGTTGTTGTCCTCGACGTGCAGATCGAAAAGCTGGAACAGCGGATAGAAGTAATCGGGCGCGAGCTGGACGGCACGCTCGTAG
Organism: Gemmataceae bacterium; assembly: GCA_035656475.1. Lineage (GTDB taxonomy): Bacteria > Planctomycetota > Planctomycetia > Gemmatales > Gemmataceae > SIAQ01. Next base: position 4,065 of record DASRSQ010000330.1, read on the forward strand.
TCGGCCATGGCGCCGGCGCGATCGTCGAGCGCCCGCCGCGCCTCGGCGCGACGCACGAAGGTGACCGGATTGTACGGATCGAGCGCGATCAGCCGTTCGGTCGCCTGCAGGCATTCAGCGAAATTGCCGAGCTGTTCGTACCACTCCGCGAGGTGCCGCAGGCCCCAGAAGTACTCGCGGTCCGCCTTGACGGCTTCGGCCATCAGCTCGACAGCATGTTCCGGATCGCCGCGCTGATACGTGATCCACGCCAGCCGGCCGCGCAGAATGATCGGCGGCCGGCCATTCCAGATCGGATCCTGGCACGCCTCCTGGGCCTCGACCCAGCGTTGCACCTCTGCCAGCACCTGGGCCTTGAGGTCATGCGCCTCGATGTGCCAGGGACGCAGTTCCAGGACGCGTTCGAGGGCAGCGAGACATTCTTCCTGGAGGTCGGCATCATCGATCAGCGGCCTATCGGGAATCGTGTGCAGAGCCTGGGCGAGACGCATCCACGAGCGGATTTCGCCGGGGCGTTTGACGGTTTGTTCGCGGGCCAGGTCGACGACGGCGCCGAAGCATTTCAGCTCGGTCGCCCATTCGCACAGGTTGTCCCAGGCGCTTTCGAATTCTGGATCAAGGGTCAGCGTGTGCCGCATGCGATCGAACGCCTCGTGGCGTTTGCCGGAGTTCCAGAGATAGCGCGCCTGGATCGCGTGATTGACCGCTTTGAGTGGAGCGCGAGCGATGGCGGCCTCGAGCAGGGCGCTCGCCTTGCCGTGCTCTTCGCGTTGCCGATAAAGCTCGACGAGCCGACTGAGCGGCGTCGCCCAGAACGGATTGATGTCGTACGCCGTCGTGAGCGCGGCGATCTCGGCGTCCTGCTCCATGCGCGCCTCATGGACCTCGGCGAGATCCATCCAGACGTCGGCGAGCAGCGGGAAGCGTTCGGTCGCCGCCTTCGCAATTTCGAGCGCGTCGTCGAGCTGCACCATGAAACGCAGTTGCCGAATGACGACGGCCCACGCTTGCCAGAGATCGGGGCGGGCCTTCAGGGCTTTGCGAAGCGAAGCGAGCAGGTCGTCCGATTCAAGCGAACCGGCGGCGAGATCGCGGAAGGCGAGCAAGCCGTTGCCGCTGCCGACCTGGCGCAACAATTCGCCCTCGATAAAGGTCAGCTCTTCCAGGCGTTCCTCGTGCGTTTCGCAGACGCTGATGAGCTCGTTCATGGCGTAGGTGGCATCGGCGGACACGCGCACGGCGCCGCGGAACGCTTCCTTCGCCTCATCGAAACGCCCGGCCTGACGTAGCAATTCGCCCTGCACGCCGAAGTAGCCGATGCTGGCGGGTTCGAGCGGCTCGGCGGCGGCGAGAGCCTCGAATGCCTCGTCGAGCCGATTCTGGGCGGCAAGCGTCAGCGCGAGCTTGCGCCACGCCCACGCATTGCTCGGATGCATCTCGATCAGCTTGCGCACGATCGGCTCGACCGCTTCCGGACCCTCCTCCTCCTGCCAATCGAGCAAGAGCTGCGTGAGCCGTAGATGATGCGGAAAGCGTTCGCAGACCGCGTGCAGATGCTCCATCGCCGCGTGTCGGCCGACGGTTTCGGCGAGCAACAACACGTACGCCCGATGGGCGTCCTCGGCGAGCGGTTGAGCGGCGACGACGCGCGCCCACAGCTTTC
>DASRSQ010000331.1:0-13199 GCA_035656475.1 Gemmataceae bacterium
CGTCTCATTCTTCCAAAAATTGGACGGTTCCCCAACTTCTGAGGAGAAATAAACAGGAATCAAAGTTGCTGCAGATCGTGTGTTTTCGGTAAATCGTCCAGGCTATCCAGCCCCAGCATCTGCAGAAATTTCGGCGTCGTCGAGTAAACCACCTCGCGCGGCTTGACGCCTGGTAGCTCCGCGACCTGGACCAGCCCGCGCCGCACGAGCTGCCGTAACAGCGCTCCCGAATCGCCTCCGCGCATCGAGTCGACGTCGGCCTTCGTCACCGGCTGCCGATACGCCACGAGCGCCAGGGCGTCGATGGCTGCCGTCGACAGCCGGGCCTCGCGTACGTTGCCGTACAGCTTGTCGATGATGTGACGATAGCGCGGCCGCAGCGTCAGCACCCAGCCAGTCCCCTGCGGTTGAATCGAATATGGCCGGGCCTGCCGGCGATAGTCGGCGTTGAGCTGCCGGATCGCCTCGTCGAATTGCGCCTCGCCAAGCCCGCGCAGGATCTCGCGCGCCCGCTTGGCCGTCAACGGCGTGCCGCCGACGAACAGCAGCGCCTCCACGATACGCAATGCCGGCGGAGGCGTGATGGATTCCTCGACCGGCGGCAATTCCGGGGGGCTTTCGCCCACCATCGCCGCGTACGTTCGCCCCAGATCCTCAGGCGTTGTCGCGTCACTGTCCTTCATGGAAGTTCATGTCGCAAAAAGAAGACGCCCGTGACAAACGTGCCGATCCACAGCACGCTGAACAGAATCCCTGCCGCGATGTGCACCCTGCGCAGATGCCTGATGCCCGTGAACAGCATGACGAACAACAGCACCGCCGCCGGCACCGAGAACGTCAAGTGCACGGCCATCGCCTGGTCCATGTGATGCGCGTAATCGTCGAAGAGGCCCGGCTTGATGACGCGCATGACCACCTCGAGGGCGAAGAGCGCCGTCAGCGTCAAGCCGAAGAAGACGTAATTGATTCGCCCATGCAAGCGCGTGTTGCCAAGCGCGAGAGCGATGAGGGAGGCAATCCACAGCAACGTGACCGCGATCACTGCGATCTTGAGGATCAAGATGACCAATCCTGGTGTCATGTCGATTATGATAGGACTATCGCATCGATGTTCGAGTTCCGGTTTTGCAGGCGCTGAGGATTGATTCACCAATTGGGTTGTTTCAGGCGAACGAAACGGGTAAAATGAACCAATCCACGACGGTGCACAGGAATGCGATCATGTCTCCCGAAGTAGCGAATATTGAACAACGCCTCGTAGTGGTCGAATCTGCCCTTGCAGATCTCCAGAAAAAGCTTGGACTGGCGTTGCCCAGCGCACACTGGGTCGAAGAGGTTTCCGGTTCGTTGGCGGATATTCCAGAGGATGACTACAAGCAATTCCTGGAGTGTTGTCGCGCAGTGCGCGCTGAGCAACCTGTTGAGAAGCTCCAGCCATGATGTACTTGCTGGACACGGACCATCTTAGCATTCTCCAACGCAGAACAGGCGCCGAGTTTGCGAATCTCTCAGCGTGGATGAATCAGTTCGCACCGGATGATTTTGCGTGCTGCGTCGTGAGTTTACATGAGCAGGTGGTAGGCGCTCACGCGTTTCTGAATAGAGCCACGAACTCCGCTGGTCTAATCCGTGGTTATGAATTGCTCCAGCGATTGCCCCTGGATTACCTCGTGTTCACACTTCTTCCGTTCGATCCATCAAGCGCTATGCACTACGACCACCTGCTCGGATTGAATCTGCGAGTAAACGCCATCGACCAGCGCCTCGCCGTAATCGCGCTTTCGCATAACCTCATTGTGCTGACACGCAATCTACGGGACTTTGGGCGAGTTCCTGGACTCACGATCGAAGATAGAACGACATGACGTCCTGAATCGTACTCACTTCAACGACTCCAACGGCCGCAGGCGCATCGCGTTAAAGCTAGGGATGAAGCCGCCGATTGCGCCCATGATCAGGGTGAAGATCAGGCCACTGAAGAAGACGCCGGCGTCGAAGGTGAGACGCAGGACCACGCTTTTGCCGCCCCCGCCGCCGGCACCCGAGATCACGCTCGTTGCGGTCCAGCCATCGAAGACGACGTACGCGATCAGGCAGCCGAGCACGCCTCCCATGATCGCGATCAGCAGCGATTCGAGCTGAAACGACAGGAGAATCTGCCATTTGCGATAGCCCATCAAGCGCAAGACGCCGATGTCCTTCATGCGCTGACTGATGGCGGCAAACATCGTGTTCATGATGCCAAGGATGCCCCCCATCGCCATGACCACGGCAATGAAAAAGATGGCGCCGCTGAACTGCTGACTCGTTTCCGACAGTTTCTTGTAATACTCCTTCTCCGTGTACGACACGAGCGCTCGCTCCCCGGGCCGAAAATCCTTCAACAGCTGCACGGCCAGGTTCGCCTTTTCCCCGCTGGAGGCGCGCAGAACGTAAGTGCTGTAGGACCGCGGATTGCTTCGGCCGAAGTTTTCCTGCACCGGGTTGTCGTTGGCCCAGATCTCGGAGCTGAAGCTGGAATTGCGGTCCTTCATCACGCCGACAACGTACCATCGCCGCGGCCCGAGCTGCACGATATCGCCGGGCATCAGCAGCTCCTTGCCGACGTCGCCCCCGAATGTACGGGCGACGCCGTTACCCAGGACGATCTCCGGAGCGGTATCGCCATCATCGAGCTTGTGGACGCCCGCGTCGCTGGGCCAGGTCCCGTACGCCAGCTCGATGCCGTGCAGCTCGGCCGCTACCGCGGGCTTGTCGATGCCACGCATTTGCACGAAACGTCGCTGTCGGCCGCCAGGCACCGGATTCGGAATCATGTGCGTCACCAGCACGTACACTTCCTGCACCGCCAACGGCGTTTCAGGGAATTGCTGCGAAACCTGCACTTCGCGCTGCAGCTCATCGGGCAACAGCTTTACGCTGAATGGGAACAGGTTGCTGAACACCTCGTCCGTGGCCCCATCGGAAAGCACGATGACATTGCGTTCGTCGCCGGTCCCCTCGGTCAGGCGATCCATGCCCTTGACGAAGGCAAGCATCGTGACCAGCAGTCCAACGACCGCGGTGAACACGAGCCCCGTCACAAACGTCGTCACCCAACGTGCCTGCAGGTTGCGTAGGTTATAACGCAGCGGCACCTTTTTGATCGGCAGAATATACAGAAAGATCGGCAACGCCAGGAAGACGGCGAACGCCAGCCAGAAGATGATGCCAGGATGCTGCGCGATCCAGTTGAAGAGCGGGTTGCGAAAATGCATGACTGATCTCCCGTTGAGCCCCGCCACGCGACAGGCGGGCGGACAATGCTACGCAACCTTCGAAAAAACGTCGGTCACCTTCACCGAGCGCGCCGTCCACGCCGGTATGATGCTGCCCAGAAACGCGGCCATGGAACCGATCGCCAGGCCCCAAAATAGCGATGCCTCCGGAATGCGAAACACCGGGAAGAAGGCAATGCGAAACGGGATCCCGCCCCAGATCCCGTTGAAGAAACTGTAGGTAAGCAGCGCCGCCAGGAACCCGGACAGGGCGCCGATGAACAGCGCCTCGCCGATCACCAGCAGCAGAATCTGATTCGGTCGATAGCCGAGCACCTTCATCACCGCCATCTCCATGCGGCGTTCGCGCACGGTGATCGAGATCGCCACCGCCATCACCATCGTCATGACCATGAGCAGGAGCGGCACCAGCAAATACTTGAGTGCCGCGAGCAGATCCTTGTACGCGTCCAGAAACGAGCTGATGCCCGAGGACGCGGTCTCGACCTTGACCGGGCGATCCTTCAGTTCCGTCGCGTTCTCAATGATGGAGCCGACCTTGTCAAACTGCTCGCGGTCGGAGACGCGGATCCAGATCAGGTTCAAACTGCGCGAGGCGAGCGGATGCGTCACTTTCTTTTTGCGGGCATAGTCCTCGAAGCCTTGCTTGAGGTAATCCATATGCATGATGGCACTTTGGTTGTATCGCCCGTCGGGGAGCACTCCAAGAATCTCAAACTCGAGATCGATGTCTTTGTAATTCATGCTGGTCAGGGTAAAGCGTTCGCCAATGCGCTTGTTCACGGCGCGCATCTTTTCGATGCCGAGCAAACAGCCTTGTTTGTTGTTTTTGAGTGCGGCGATCAGCTTGGGATCAAGGTCCTCGAGATCGTCCATCATGGGGATGATGCTGTCCGGATCCATGGCAAAGAAAAAGATGAGGTTCTCCAGTGTCCGCTTGTTGGGATCCATGGTGCCGCCATAGAACGACCAAATCATGAAATCGTTGGGTCCATAATACAGCGATTTTCCATCCGGCCCGCGCAGCTCAGAGAGCAGATTGCCTTTCGGCCCCGGATCGAGATAGGACGCGTGAGTCATCGGCATCTGGCTCGGAATCTGCCAGCGTTCGGTGATGATGATTTTCAAGTCCTTCGCACGCTCCGTGGTGGCCAGGCCGATGAAATAGATGACAGTCCAGATCATCGTGATCATGAACGCAAGCACGCCGATAGCGGTGCTGGTGAGCAACGTGCGGACCAAATTGCGGCGAAGGTTCTTGAGCCCGAGCATGAAAAGCTTGGGGTAAACGATGAGATACGCCGCCCCGCCGAAGAGCGCGATCAAGCCGATCAGCGCTGCGGTCAAATTGACTGGATCGCGGATGATCTCGAGAAAAGTCCGCGAGAAGAAATTCTGCATAACTGACTCCAGTCGTCTCTCAAATTCAAACGGGAACACTAATCGAACACAATGTCACACTAATGAATACAGGAGCATTACCTATTGATGACTGCGCAGGTATTGTCGGGAGGGCGAGGCTCCTGCCGAGCCGTGAATCCGCCGAAAGGTCATGGCTCGGCAGGAGCCTCGCCCTCCCGGCGTATGTCATTGACCATGCAGCTGCCAACAGGTGAATGGGTAGTGAAGATAGTGTTCGATTAGCGTTCCGACTGTATTTGTAATTAGAGTTCCAGTCCGAACCGTCATTTTTCTTGCTTCGACGATTGAATATGCGTTTCCATCGACCCGTTGCGCTGCGCCTCGGCCATTTGCTCCGACTCGAGAAGCTGTCCCTTTTCCAGATGCACGATTCGGCTCGAACGCTCCGCGGCGCGCGGGTCGTGCGTTACCAGCAAAATCGTCTTGTTCAAGCTCTTCTGCAACTCGCACATCAAATTCATGATCTCGACGGCCGAGCGCGCATCCAAATCACCGGTCGGCTCGTCCGCGACGATTAGCGTCGGGTCGGTTACGATGGCCCGCGCGATGCCGACGCGTTGCTGCTGACCGCCGGAAAGCTGGCCGGGGCGATGGTGCATGCGATCGTTCAGCCCGACAAGATCGAGCGCAGTCAGGATCTGCTCGCGCCGCTTGGCCGCGGTCATTGGCAAGAGCAAGAGAGGCAGCTCGACATTTTCGTAGGCCGTCAGCACTGGCAGCAAGTGGTAGAACTGGAAGATGAAGCCGATGCTGCGCGTGCGCCAGCTTGCGAGCTGGGCCTCATTCATGTTCGAGATGCACTGGCCGCCGATCCACACGGAGCCGCGGTTGGGCTTATCGAGGCCGGCGATGAGGTTGAGCAGCGTGGTCTTGCCTGAGCCGGACGGGCCCATGATGCCGAGGAATTCGCCTTCCGCGACGGTGAGATTGAGATCGCGCAACACCGTGATCGATTCGCCGCCGCGGGTGAACGACTTGATCACGTTGCGGATTTGCATTATTGGTTCTGCCGCCATGACACTCCTCAAATCACCTGCTGAAGACGTCGTTACTTTTCAAAGTTCGTGGCCTTGCGATTCAGGAACGTCACGATGGCCCCCATGTCGGGACGCAGGAATTCGCCTTGCTGTTCCTTCGGCAACGGCTGCCCCTTGCGATCCAGGGCCGGGAACTGCACGCACACGCGCACTGGAACGGACGCCTTGCTGCGATCAGCCGTCGGCATGATGCGCGAGACGTAGCCGCGATAGAGTCGATCCGGGAACGCCTCGGCGTGCAGCCGGCATTCCTGCTTGTCGAACACCTTGGCGATGTCGCGCTCGGCGATCGACAGGTCCACTTCCAGGTCGTAGAGGTCGGCCATCTCGCACAGGCTTGCCGACAGGCCGCTGGAGAACGCGGACGGGTTGACGAGATTCCCCTCTTCCGTCTTTTTGCTGAGAATGACGCCGGTGATCGGAGCCAGGATCCGCGTGTTGTCGAAACGCCACTTGGCCTTGAGGACATCGGCTTCCGCCTGGTGATAGTCCCCCTCCGCGGCGGCGATCTTCGCATCGCGAGGCCCCTTCTGCAGCAGCTCGTACGACAACCGCAATCGTTCCACACGCGCTTTCATCGAATCATGGCTGCTGACCGCAGCTTCGTAATCCTCGATGGCGACGGCATTGCGTTCCTTCAGCTTCAAGGTGCGGTTGAACTTGAGAAGCATCTGCTGCAACTGGGCCGCCGCCTCGTCCATGTCCGCCTTCGCCTGACGGATTTCCTCATCGCGATAAATCTTGAGTTCGTCAATGCGTGCCTTGGCCGCGCGGGCCGAAGCGACACAGTGCAGGTAGTCCGACTTGAATTCGACGTCCTCGAGCTCCGCCAGCACGAAGCCCTTCTGGACGTGGTTTCCTTCTTTGATGTTAAGCTTGAGAACGGTGCCGGTGATCTTCGGGCTGACCTGAATCAGTTTGAAGGGAATGATGTAGCCCTTCGATTCGAGGGCGATATCGCCGGAGCTTGCACTGGCGCTTGGTCCGGCCGATCCGGGCAACATGAGACTGCCGGGGTTCGCCGCGGCGGCCGGCACCGCGCCGACATCAAGGCCGCGCTCCTTGGCGATGGTCTTGATCAGATCGTCGCTGATGGGGCTGAGTGCCTCCATCGCGAAGACGGTGGTGGCGCAGAAGAGCAGGCCGCAGACCGCCCAGGGAATCCAAGAGCGCCAGCCGCTGCCGTTGGTGTCGCCGTTGTCGGCAAGGCGCAGCGAGCGGACGCGTTCGCTGAGGGCCGGCTGAGCGGGGCCATTATTTCCCGTTTCGTTCATGAGCAACCTCTTTGCCGACCGTCGGTTTGCGTCGGCGTTTGGCAGTTAACTTGCGTTTGGGCTCGGCATTCCAGACATACGTACCCAGGACATCGAGGCAAAGTTGCGCGATCTCGCGCGTGTCGATTGCATGGGGATCGGCCGCCTTCTGCATGGCGAGGCCATGCAACATTGCCTGCACGAGCGTGGCCAGCGCACGCGGCGAGGCTTTGCGTGCCGCCGGCCGTTTGCGGATATCGCGTTTGAGCCCCTCGGCCATGTTGCCACGCCATTCCTCATACAGCTCCGCGAGCTTGCGGCGAAAATCCTCGCGATGGCTGATCTGCGACAGAAACGTGTACTGCAGGGCGTGAAACTCCGAATGTCCGGGCGGATCCTGCAGGACCATGTCGAGCAGATGCGCGACCACCTCAAGCCAGTCCATCGCATTGAACGGATGATCCGGTCCCGGTTCGCCGTGCTGCTCGCACATAAGTTGCAGCATACGGTCGAAGACGGCGAGCAGGATGTCGTCCTTGGTCTTGTAGTAGTACGTCAGCTGGCCGCGACTCATCCCTACCTTTGATTCGATCTCGGACAGGGAGAGATTTTGGATTCCCTGTTCCGCAATGACCGCGGCCGCCGCATCGACGATTTGGGTGCGACGGATACTGCCGATATTAACGCGGCCATTCTTCATGATACCATCCAGGCGGAATTAGACTGAACGGTACAATTCTAGTCCAATCGGTCTAGTTCCGTCAAGGGGCGAAAGCCACGCAAACTTTGCCGACGTCCAGGTGCCCACGGCTCGTTCGGAGACAGCGTGGAGAATTCGCAGGTTTGGCAGCGTGAACAAAAATGCACATCTTCCGATTCGCTCGGATGCATGCGGACTTTTCGTGACCTAGACTGGAATAACCCGAATTCGGTCCTCGCGAGTCAATCTCCCCATGCGACGCAAACTGAACTTCAAACTCCTCGCCATCGTCTCGGCCGTCCTGCTGCTGGCCGGGATCGCGACTCATTTTCTGCACGCCTACCAGGTACGACAAAACGCCTATCGCCTGCTCGAGCGTGGCGACAAGGCGATTGCCGACAAGGACTACGACAAGGCGCTCACCTTCTTCGGCCAATACCTCGGCATCGTTCCGGACGATGTCGACACGGTGCAGAAATACGCCGAGGCGCTCGATGCGCGAGCGAACGACGACGATGATCACATCACGTTGATCCTCAAGATGGAGCAAGTGCTGCGCGCCAAGCCGGCAGAGAACGCGCTACGGCTGCGACTCGTGCACAATCTCGTCGCCATGGATCGCGTTCCCGAAGCGATCGGGCATCTGCAAAAGCTCAAAGACGTCTGGCAGGACAAGGCTGAGATCCAGCACCTGCTCGGCATGTGCTTGGAATCGCAGAAGCAATATCCGCAAGCAGTGAGCGCGTTCGAAGCCGCGATCCGCAGCAACGCGAAGAGCGTTGCGAGCTATGCGCTCCTCGCCGGGGTGCTGCAGGATCGCCTGAACCAGCCGGACGAAGCGGTGAAGGTAATGGATGACCTGGTGAAGGCCAACGGTGACAACTTTCGGGCATATCTGCTGCGGTCGCGCTTCCTGCGCCGGCGCGGCGATGATAAGGCGGCGGACGCCGACTTGCAGATGGCGTTCAAGCTCGGGGCCGATCAGCCAGGTGTCATCCTCGAATTTGCCGAGGCGGAACGCGCCCGTGGAAAATGGGAAGAGGCGGCCAAGCTGCTCGCCGACGCCATGAAGCGATTCCCAGGCAACACCGACTTCCTCAAGGCGATTGTCAACGTCGAGCTGCAGACGGGAAAAACCAAGGCCGCGCTGGATCATCTGCGTGCTGGCGTCGAGCGGGCGCCGGGCTCGCATGAGCTGGCGGTCCTGATGATCGATCTGTTGATCGATCAGAAGCAATATGCCGAGGCGCGCACGCGCATGGAGGAACTGGCGAAGGCGCGCCTGAAGCCGACGATGCCCAATTATCTGAAGGCTCGTCTGGCGGTCGTCGACAAGGATTACCGCACCGCGATCCATCTGCTCGAAGGCGTGCGCAGCGATTTGAGCCCGGGCTCCGACTGGCTTGGCCGTGTGCAGGTGTTGCTCGGCGCGTGCTATCGGGTGATCGGCGATCATGAGCAGGAACTGCAGGCGTATCGGCAGGCGGTGCGCGATGAGCCGACATGGGTGGCGGCAAGCGTCGGCCTGGGAGCCGCCCTGATCGCCAATGGTCTGATCGAGGAAGCATGTCAGGCGCTGGAGCCGTTGCGTAGCGCGAAGGAGCTGCCGGCGGGATACTGGATCTTGCTTGCTCGCGCTCGTCTTTATCGCCAGATGAACCTGCCGGCCGCCGATCGCCGCTGGGACGATGTCGAATCCGCGTTGCAGCAGGCAGCCTTGGCAAAGGCGGACGATGCCGAGGTGCCGATCGTGCGTGCGGAACTGCAGTCAGCCCAGGGAGACTTTGCCGGCGCCCAGAAGACGCTGGAGCAGGCAAGGGCGGAGCATCCCGAGAGCGTCGAGGTGTGGTGCGGCCTCGCGTCGCTGGAGGCCCGGCAAAATCACATCGAGCGCGCCGAGCAGATTCTCACCGAGGCGTCGGCGAAACTCGGCGACAATGTCGAGATTCGGCTCGCCCGCGCCCGGCTGTGGGGCGCGCTGGCGACGCCGGCCGCGCTCGTCAAGCTGGCGTCGCTCGATCAGGCGCTGCCCCAGAGCGTGAGCATCGAACAGCGAGCTCGACTCTATCGCGAGCTCGGCGACACCTGGCACCGTCTTGACAACTGGGATCGCGCGGAGAAATGCTGGCGCGAAGTCGCCGGCAGTCTGCCGAAGGACGCCCGGAGTCGATTCGCGCTGATGGAGCTGGCGGTGCAGAAGAACCAATACACGCGCGCTCGTGAGCTGCGCGACGAGCTACGGCAGATCGAAGGGGACCAGGGCTGGTTGTGGCGTTACGCGGATGCGGCCATCCTCGTGCAGCAAGCGCACGGCCGGCGCGGCCTGCTCGACGATGCGCGCAAGAAATTGGCCGAGCTGGAGCAGGTGCACAAGAACTGGCCGCGCAACGCCCTGTTGCGTGCTCGTATCTTTGAACTCGAGGGCAAGGCCCAGCCGGCGATCGAGGAGTACACGCGTGCTCTCGACATGGGCGAGATGCCGCCGGCGAGCATGAGTCGGCTGCTGGACCTGCTGGTCACGCATCGCGACTTCACCCGGGCGGAGACGGAGCTAGCCAAATATCAAGAGAAGGCGCCGTTGACTCGAGACCTCGCACGTTTGGGGGCCGAGGCCGCACTCGGCCTGCGCGACGCTCGCTTCACGAAGCTGGCGGTCGGGCGCGCCGAGCAGGCCGTGGCGCTGCCGATCAAGGATTATCGCGACGGCATCTGGCTGGCCCGCGTCTACCAGGCCGCCGGCGAGACCGCCAAGGCAGAAAAGATGCTGCAGACGTGCCTCGATCAGGCCCGCGAAACGCCCGAAGTGTGGATCGCCTGGCTGAGCTTTCTGGCGCGCACGAAGCAGCGCGGCAGGGCCGCGCATGAGATCGACAAGATGAATCAGGCCTTGCCCAATCGCCGCCAAGCGTTGACCCTGGCGCGTGGCTATGAGGCCTCGCAACAGCTCGACCAGGCCGCCAAGGCGTACGAAGATGCGCTCGCGAAGAATCCCGACGACATCGCGCTCTTGACACATGCCGCCGACTTCTATCGCCGGGCGGATCGCACGGAGGCGGCGGAGAAACTCTATCGCCGATTGCTGGATCCCGCAGTGGGAACGATGGCGGACGATGCAATGCCGGCGCGGCGCAGGCTGGCCGTGCTCCTTGCTCCGCGCGATGCGAAGCTTGCACTGGCGTTGCTCGACCAGAATAAGCGCGTCAATGGGGAGTCCGTGGCCGACCAGCGCGTGCGCTGGTTTATCGAAAGCTTGACCCTGGCAAATCGGCAACGGGCCATCGCCAGGTTCGACGATTCCCTACGCCAGCAAATCCCCACGCCGGACGAGCGCGTGCTCTACGCGCGCATGTTGGAATCCGCGGGCACCCTCGGCGCCGCCCGCGATCAGCTCGCGGAAGCACTGGATGAGTCCGGCTACGCGCCGCAATTCGTCGCCGCCTTTGCTCGCCTGTTGATTCGCGCCGGCGATCTGGACGAAGCGCGTCGCCAGCTCACTCGCCTCGAAGCGGCGGAGCCGACCAGCGAACGCACTGCCGCGGTGCGGGCGGCACTTGCGGAAGCGGTCAAGCAAGGCAACGAAACGCGGCCGTAATCCACGTTTTCGGCGTGCGTTGCGCGACACTGCGTCGCGAACAGCATCCGTTCGGAACCCGATCTCACGAGTGAGACAGCATCTGTTCCGAGCCGCGCCCGTCAGGAAGCGGGCCCTGACCCCTTGCGGCATACGAATCCGATGGATACTGACTGATTCCTGACGGGCGCGCCTCGGACAGGTTTGTCGGCCCTGACGGTTCCTTTGAGTTTTCCGCGACGCAGGAGCGTGGATCCTTTTTGTTCCTAGTCGCACACGGTTGCCGTCGGATCTCGTCTTAGCCTTACGATTAGCGCGTGTGCAACCACGACCAATGTCTCCGCAGCCAACAGGCCGGTCACCGCATGTACCGGCAACCGATAGCGCAACTCCACGTGCGTGATCAGGTAGATGAAGGTCGCCCCAAACAAGGCGGCGGCGAACAACGCCACGCTGGGATGTCGCGACCAGGCCAGGCGAGCCAGGCTGAAGAACATGAGCAGGCTGATGGCGCCGAAGCCGACGATCTTGATCGTCGTAAAAACGGAATGGTTGTTGAACGATTCGTGCCCTGGGAACCAGAAGATGCGGGCACGCGTGCCGGTCAAGCGTACGAACTCGCCGGGATGCTCGCCGATCCAGGCGACCGCTTCGGCCTGCCGGCTGCGCATGTAAGCGAGTTCACCCATGTTGCTGAGGCGTCGGCATTCGTCGACGTTGGGATGCGGGTGGCGCATCTTCTCGCTCATATCAGGATCGCTCCAGTCAATGTTGCTGCTGCCGGTCGCGCCATCGTGGTTGCCGAACCAGAGTTCGAGGCCGAAGTTGCTGCGGAGCGGCACGAAGCCGCCGAGTGCGTGGTAATTGCGAATCGTCCACGGGGCGACCATGAGAGCAGCGATGCCCAGGACACCGGCGGCGCCCGCGAGAATGCGGCGGCGCGGCGCCGTCGGCCAAACGAGTTCCGCGAGAATCATCATGCCGGCGGCGGGCACGAGTGATGGGCTCAGGAGGGCGGCGATACCGGTCGCCATGCCGGTTCCGACGATCAGCGCTCGGTTTTCCCAGGCGCCGGCGCGCAGCTCCAGAAAACAGCCGCATAGCAGGACGAAGACCAGCCCGGCGAGCGGTTGCTCCCAGTCGCCAAACGATTCGTAATAGAAGTTGATCGGCAATACCGCGAGCACGAACGCCGCCAGCCAGCCCGCCCACTCCGTCAGCACCGCACGCCGCGCCAGCCACGGCAGCAACGCCAAAGTGACGGCAAACGCCGCCATCGCCAGCAAACTCTGCAATAGCATTGAGGCCAGGCTGTACGGCGGCAGGACTGCGTAGATACCTGCTAAAATGAACGGATAGAGCGGCGACACATGTGCGGTCGGCCCCGTCGGATCGTGATAGACGTTGCCCAGCTCCCCCTTCTCGAGCAGGCTGATCGCCGACAGCTCCACTTCGGCGCTTCGAATCGGAGTTTGCGCCTGCGCGAGCCGAATCGGTATCACATATGCGGCTCGACAACCGATCGTCAGCGTCACCAGCGCGAGCGTTGCCCAGATTCGCATGTGCGGCCTCGGTCTCTCCGGCGCGCAGGAAATCAGCGAGCCGGATCAGCCAAGCATGGCATTTTTTGGACGCCGAGGCAAGCGGGCGAACGGCCGGGTCGCGCGACATCAATCAGCTTGGTGTTTCACGCACCCTACTTCGGGCCACCGGTCCGGTGACAGAATTCCTAGGCCTCGTTTATTCATGAATTTTAATACATCATGTTAAATCTCTTTAATGAGTGAGCAGTCCTGGCACTTTTGGGCCCGTCTGGGGGAAGTGTAGGTAAGCAGGGCCATGCACTATTTTGGAAGCCCCCAATTTCGCCTGGATCACGATTCGGGCGATATCTGAAGGTGACAGGCAAATGCGCATCTTGCTGATCCAGGATCAACC
>DASRSQ010000332.1:0-2877 GCA_035656475.1 Gemmataceae bacterium
ATCGCCGCGTGTACGGCTGCCCCTGCGTGCGTCCAGGCTGCCTGCGATACTAGACGCGCATGGTTAATCGAGAGTTCACCGTTCCTTAACCACACGTTGACGTGTGAATATCCGAGGGTAAGCTGCCGGGGCGGCGTAAGGTTGCCAATCGCTGATAATTAGCATTGACGGCCTATCCCGCCCTCGGATTAGGTTAACACACCCAATCGCGAGGCTGGGATCGGGGGGGACGCCAGAAGAAACAAGAATTGCGGACTGCCTCGTGGCATTCCGGTTGTGGGGGAATGGACGTGGGAGGCCTCGATTCTCTTCTGAAGGCGTTGCTACCCGCGACGCGATTCGTCGATTCCATCAACACGGGCATCGGCAAACGCACCGCGTGGCTGATCTTGCTCGCCGTCGTGGTTTCGTCGGTCAACGCAGTTGTGCGCAAAGCGTTCGACATGTCCTCGAACGCCTGGCTCGAGCTGCAATGGGTGCTCTTCAGTTTCGTCTTCCTTATGTGCGCGCCCTGGACGCTCCTGAAAAACGAGCACGTCCGCATCGATATTGTGAATCACATAATGCCAAAGAGCGTACGCAACGCCATTGAGTTGATCGGCCACACGCTTTTTTTGCTGCCGCTTTGCATAATCCTGATCATCACCGGCATCCCGTTCTTTCTCCTGTCGGCCTCCATCAACGAGCAATCGTATAATACGGGCGGCCTTCCGCAGTGGCCTACCAAGTCTTTCATCGCGATCGCCTTTGCGTTGCTATTCCTCCAGGGACTTTCAGAGCTTGTGAAACGCATCGCCGTTGTGCGCGGTCTTATTCCCGATCCGCATGCCGCTCAGAAGAGCTCGCTTGAAATGGAGGCAACCGAGATGATTGAGGCGATGGGAAAACCAGAGGACGCTCCCCATGAAAAGTGAGGCGCGGCCTGATTCTCTGGTTACGAAGACGAGCGAAGAAAAGCGATTTGGGCGCGCCGGAGCTTCCCCCGCTCGCACATCGGACAATCGGAGCTAGGCATGGAGGCCTTCTTCATCGCCAACATGGCGCCGATCATGTTCGCGTCGCTGGTGCTGTTTCTGTTGCTCGGCTATCCGGCAGCGTTTTCACTAAGCGCAGTCGGCTTGCTCTACGGATTTATCGGCATAGAGCTCGGGCAATTCGCGCCCGATTTCATGCAAGCGCTGCCCGATCGCATCTACGGGGTGATGAGCAACGATACCTTGCTCGCAATCCCGTTCTTTACCTTCATGGGATTGGTGCTCGAACGCTCCGGCATGGCGGAGGATTTGCTCGACACGATCGGCCAACTGTTCGGAACAGTGCGCGGTGGGCTGGCCTTTGCCGTCGTTTTCGTGGGCGCGCTGCTTGCGGCGACCACCGGCGTTGTCGCTGCCTCGGTCATATCCATGGGCCTGATCTCGCTTCCGATCATGCTGCGCTACGGCTACGACCGGCGTGTGGCCTGCGGAATCATCGCGGCATCCGGCTCGCTGGCGCAGATCATTCCGCCGTCATTGGTGCTGATCGTGATGGCCGACCAGCTTGGCCGCTCGGTCGGCGACATGTACGAGGGGGCCTTTATCCCCGGCCTCTTGTTGGCCGGGCTTTACGCGCTTTACGTCTTCATCATCACGCTGGTGAAACCAAAGGCTTTGCCCGGACTTCCGGTCGAGGCCGTGGGCTTCAAGGAAGCCGACCCCGCATGGCGCGACCTGCTCAGCCGCACCAACGGGAGCTTGCTCTGCATCGGCGCATTGGCCGCCTTATGGTTCGTTGGCAGCCACTTTTACGCGAGCGTGCAGTCCGGAGATCTGAAAGCGGCCGCGAGCAGTGATCTCGCCGACGCGATCGTCGCCTATATCGGGTACGCACTTGAAGTCATCGTTATTCTCGCACTGCTGTGGAGCCTGACGCGGCTGGTGCGGCGTGTACGCCTGGGAGGCGACGAGCGCGGACTGCTCTCGCTCGCCAGCCTCGCCGCGATTGCCGCAATTTTCGCGTGGTTCATGATGCGCAATTCCAGCGCGCAGGGCGCCGATTATGTGGTGCTCAGCATGTTCTACGGAATTATATTCGCCTTCGCGATCGCGGTGGTGAACAAGATCACGAGTCGTTTGCTCGGCTTCCGTTTTCTCTCGCATATTGCGCAGCAAACGACGTTCGTGATGGTGCCGCCGCTCTTCCTGATTTTCCTGGTGCTCGGCACGATCTTCATCGGCGTTGCCACGCCCACCGAAGGCGGCGCCATGGGCGCATCCGGCGCGCTGATCCTCGGCGCGCTCACGCGGCGGTTAAGCTGGGACCTTATTCGCCAAGCGGTCGAATCGACGGCGAAGCTTTCCGCGTTCGTGATCTTTATTCTGATCGGTTCGCGCGTGTTTTCGCTGACATTCTACGGCGTCAGCGGCCATATCTGGGTCGAGAACCTGCTGGTCTCGCTCCCCGGCGGACAGACGGGATTCCTGATTTTCGTCAACGCCTTCGTTTTCTTCCTCGCCTTCTTTCTGGACTTCTTTGAGATTGCGTTCATCGTCATTCCGTTGCTTGGGCCGGCTGCCGAACACCTCGGAATCGATCTGATCTGGTTCGGAGTCCTTCTCGGCGTGAACATGCAGACGTCGTTTCTGCATCCTCCCTTCGGATATGCGCTGTTCTATCTCCGCTCTGTCGCTCCGGCGGATATGTTCATCGACCGCGTCACCGGCAAGAAGACCGAGGGAGTATCGACAGGTCAGATTTATTGGGGCGCGATTCCCTTCGTCGCGATCCAAGTCATCATGGTGCTGCTGGTCATCTTCTTCCCGATCATGGTGATGCACTACCAAGGCGCCACATCCAAGATCGATCTCAATAAGGTGAAAATCAATCTGCCGGATATAC
>DASRSQ010000333.1:0-3088 GCA_035656475.1 Gemmataceae bacterium
CCAGGAGTTGAACGAAATCCTCCGGCGTTCGACAGCGATTGATCAGGTCCTCCGCGAAACGCTTGGCAGCATCCACCGTCGGCAGGCGATCGCTGGTGCGAATGAAGATGTCCTGCCATTCCACCCGGTCGACGCGCTGGAACTCGTATTCTTTCTTGTGTTCCTCGTAGTACTCGCGAATCTCGTCGAGAGAGACGCGCTCCGCGGGGCCCTTAAGGAGCGTGCGGGCATATTCGCCGGCCACCAGCTCGCGTTCCATCATACGCCGGGCGATCGGCTCGATCTCGCGGATCTGGCTCTCGCGTGCTCCCCCGGCGCGCATCTTCGCCACCTGCTTCGAGAACTCCGAATCAACAAATTCTTTCAGCTTGTCGACCTGATGCGGCGCCGCCTTCTGCAGCTTCTTGATCGCATCCTGGTACATCAGCTCCTGGTCGATGATGTGATCGAGAATTTTCGTCAGCTCCGCCTCGCGCTGCGTGTCCGATGCGTTCTGCATACGGTGCAAGACCGGCATCGCAAGCTGGCGGAATTCTTCGTCGAAGATCGGCCGGCCATTCACCCAGGCGCGAATGCTGATGCAGACGCTGCCTTTGCTCACGAGGGCGCTGGTTTGCGTGATCTCATTGCTGGGTTGAGCCGAAGACGAAGTCGGCGGGTCGGCCCGCATCGGCGCCTGCAGCCCGATGCCCGGGCCGTCGCCAATCTGCGAACGGATGGTTGGCATTGCCGGCGTCGAGATGTCGTTCGACAGCGAGCGCGTCGGTTGATACTCCTTGGGGAGGTCACTCGCGCAGCCGCTCGTCAGGCCGCTCAGGCCCACCGCGGCCAGGGTCAGCCATCGATATTGCCAACGCATATCGCCTCCATGCGATATTTTTCGGAGAATCTCAATCGCTCGCTCTTATACCGGACGGTTTGGCAAACGCAAGAGAACCTTGAGACGCTCGTAAAGCTTGAGCGGATCGTACTCCTCCGGCTTCAGGCGAAAATAGGCGCTCTGGGCATCCACGATCTTCAGCCGACCGTCCGACTGATTCGCCAAACGCTCCACCTTGCGCGGATGACGATAGCCAAGCACGACGTCGATCGGCCCGACGGCGGTCAACTCCTGCGGCTCGGTCGCGCCCTCTGGATGCTGCCATTTGCCTTCTAGGTGAATCGTCGCAATCTGCCAGTGACTTGCGAGAATCCGCAAATCCGTCAAACGCAGCAACCACTGCACAGGCGTCGGAATCGGCCCATAGCGATCGCGCAACTCTCGGCGAAAGTCGTCCAGGCGGTCAAGTTTGCGAATGCGCGACAGCCGGCGATACACCTCGATCTTCAGCTTTTGTCCTTGCACATAGTCGCGAGGCAAGAGAGCAGGCCACGGCAGATCGATCGTCACCTCCATGTGCGTCTTGAGCGGCATGTTCTTCAGGCTGCGCACCGCGTTCTCAAGCAGACTACAGTAAAGTTCGTAGCCAACGGCCGCGATATGCCCGCTCTGCTGCGTGCCAAGAATGTTGCCAGCGCCACGAATCTCCAGGTCGCGCATGGCAATCTTGAAGCCGGCGCCGAGCTCGGTGAATTCCTCGATCGCCTTCAACCGCCGCGTCGCGTTCGGCGTGATCGCCCGATCGGCGTCGAGCAAGAGGTATGCATAGGCGCGATGCTTGTACCGTCCGACGCGGCCGCGCAATTGATGCAGGTCGGCCAGGCCGTAATGATCGGCTTCATTGATGAACATCGTGTTCGCGTTGGGAATATCGAGACCGCTCTCGATAATGGTCGTCGCCACCAGGATGTCGGCTTCCTTCTGCACGAACTTGACCATCGCGTCTTCGAGTTCATGCTCCGACATCTGGCCATGGCCGATGACGATGCGCGCCTCGGGAACGATGGTGCGCAGCTTGCCCGCGACATCATGAATGTCCATGACGCGATTGTGGACGAAATAGATCTGCCCCTCGCGATTGAGCTCGCGCAGGATCGCGTGCCGAATGAGCGTCTTGTCGAAGCGAACAATACGCGTCTCGATCGGCAATCGTCCCTGCGGAGCGGTTTCGAGGTTGCTGATGTCGCGGATGCCCAGCAGCGACAGATGCAACGTGCGCGGGATCGGCGTCGCGGTCAGCGTCAGCACATCGACGGTTTGCCGGAGGTGCTTGAGCTTTTCCTTGGCCTCGACGCCGAAGCGTTGTTCTTCGTCGATGATGACGAGGCCCAGTTCCTTGAACTCGATATCGCTGCTGACGATACGGTGGGTGCCGATGATGATGTCGATGTTGCCTTCTTTGAGTCCCTTGATGATGCGCTTCTGCTCCCCGCCGGTGCGAAATCGGCTGATCACCTCGATGACGAACGGATAGCCGGCCATGCGTGCGGAGAAGGTGCGGTAATGCTGTTCGGCGAGCACCGTCGTCGGCACGAGGATGGCGACCTGTTTGCCATTGTCGATCGCCTTGAACGCGGCCCGCATCGCCAGTTCGGTCTTGCCATAGCCGACATCGCCGCACACGAGGCGGTCCATGGGGCGTGCCTTCTCCATGTCGCGTTTGATCTCGGTGATCGTCGTCAGCTGATCCGGCGTCTCTTGATATGGAAAGGCCGCATCGAACTCGCGCTGCCAATCGCTGTCGCCAGGATACGCGATACCAGGTTTGGACTCGCGCATCGCCTGAAGTTCGAGCATCTCGCTGGCCAGATCGAGGACGGCCGCCTCGACGCGATTCTTCTTGTTCTGCCAGGACGTGCCGCCGAGCTTCGACAGTTCGGGATCGGACTTGGCGCCGCCGACATATTTCTGCACGAGATCGATCTTCGACGCCGGCACATAGACGCGCGTGCCGCCGGCGAACTCGAGAATCAGATGCTCCTCGGTCTGCCCGCTCTTTTCGAGCACATGCATCCCGCGATAGCGTGCGATACCGTGACTGAGGTGGACGACGAGGTCGTCCTCTTGCAGGTCGAGGAAGCTGTCGATGGCCCGCGATTCGAGCTGCCGGCGAGGCAACACCGACGGCGCAAGTTCGCGGCGAAACAGCTCGTGATCGCCGAGGACGACGATTCCCGCAAGTTCTCCCCTCTCCCCCTGGGAGAGGGG
>DASRSQ010000334.1:0-6626 GCA_035656475.1 Gemmataceae bacterium
TGCAATAGCGGAAGCTTGCCTTTTCCGGCACTTCCATGCAGGTCGTTCTCGGTATCGAACTTTTGGATGGAACAGGCTTCCTAAGCACTTTGCGGTGTCGCCGAGTACCGCGAATCGTCGATTCCGTACGTGGACTCGTGACGGTTCATGGACTAACTTCTGGCACGCCCTTCAGATACTTCGTGGAAACAGCGCCACCACAATCGATAGTCAGGCTCCAACGCCGAGACCGGCGCCAAAGCAGCCGACAAAACGGAGGAAATCGCGCGCGAAGCGGAGCTCGTTTTTCCCCCCCCTGAAACCCGAGTCGTGGTCAGTTGACCGCCAGGAGGGAAGGTTTCCTGTAAGTGACATTCTGGCTGAAATCGAACGTGCCTACCTTTTTTTTAACGCATATTTCTTTGGAAACACCCTTCCAAAGAACATGGCGGTATCGTTGGAAAGAGGCCGCCACCTAGGGTGCCAGGGATATTTCTGTGCCCGCAACTGGAATGATGGCGTTCGCCAACTTGACCATATCTCCTTGCATGTATCTATACTTGAACATGGTCCAGAAGCTGTAATGGAAGTGCTTTTGCATGAAATGGTTCACATGCGCAATGCTGGATGCGGAATCAGCGATTGTCATCCGCGCAATCAATACCACAATCGGTACTTCCGGGATATTGCTGTGTTGGCTGGCCTGAAATGCCAAAAACGGCATCAGTACCATGGGTACGCGCTTACTGAACTGAATGACCAAGGGCGTCGCGCCATCAAAGCTCTCAAGCCTCGGTCTGATATCTTTCGGTGGAAAGTGCGATGACCCGCAAGATTGCGGGCCGCTAACGGTGCGTCTGGGATTTGATCCATTGGCTTGCTTCAGCCGGCGTGGCAAACGCTTCGATGTCTACGCCGTCAATCGTCACCGATCCATCCCCTATCATCTTGAGCTCTTGCTCACGCATTTCGCGCACCCAGGTAATTCGGTGCCGCTGGAGTCCGGAAGTCAGCGTCATGCTACTGTCGTTGATGGGCTGGTCCAGATTGCTGCCGCGAATCAGCACCAGGTAGATCATGTCGCCCGAGAATTTCAGCAAGAGGCCTTGGGAAGGGTCGAACTGGCATGGGCCGAGCCAGGAGTACGGGAACCACATGGTATTGCCATTCTTGAACCGAAATTCCACGGTGTTCGAACGATCCTTGATTCCGCGCAAGTAGCCGAAAGCCTCGCAAGCGCTCTCCTCCGCGTCCAGTTCTTTCTTCAGAGCACCGACGTGACCGACCACGTGCACGTTCTGTTCGAGCCATGTATGCGTGCGATCAGCGTTCATTGTCACGCTCTCTTTCTGGCATGGATTCGTGAGCTCTTTCGGCCATGGAGTGATCAATCTGGCCGCCCGGGCGCCGAATGTGGGCAGGTTGTTTCATGCCGTCACGAAGTGACTCGCTTGCGCTCGCGTCGGCGAGCTCCATTGCCGACAGTGCATCATCGGAACGAGCAGCCGCCTTGAAAAGAGCGGACTTATCGTTGGTGAATATCCGCGCTTCTTCGCGCCCACGCGTGAGCGCAACGTATGCGGTTCGCTCGTTCGTCGCTGGAATGGATTCCGCCGAGATGCTGGCGAAAACCTTATCGACCGTGCTGCCCTGGCTCGCATGGCTGGTCACGGCATAGCCATGCGTCAGGTGCCCCCAATCGCGATCAATTTGCCAGCCATGATTAACCACGATGTCGCCCCGAGGCGTGAACCCAGTGACGGTCAGAAGGGCTCCGTTGCTCAAGCGGTGGCCGTCCTTGCTTTTCCCGCCCGCTGAAATGCGAATTCGATCGCCGACTGCAAGAAATAGTCTTGATGGACGGTAGACTTCAAATCGATTGGCGAGCGACGTCGGCGGCGTCAGGCCCTCGCCGATCACGAGGCGCGTGCCTTTCTTGTGGCCAGGGGCATTCTGGTGAAACTGAACCATGTCGCCCGGCTCGTACATCGTGGGATCCGATTTGTCAGCATCGGTGAGATGAGCGGGAATCCAGGCGTCGATGGCACGCTCCTTAATGAGCTTGCCTTGGTCCTTCAGTTGCTCCCGAATGCGCTGCGTTACGCTTGCAATTTCGGCGTGGGTCGGAGACACCACTAGCGCAGACTTGTGCTGCCCATTTCGTTTCCGCTCGTGGATCGCGGCCAGATAAGCCCCAGCCAGCTGCCTATGGCGCTCGTCGCCTTGCACCTCGTTAACCCATCCGAGTCGATCCAGCTTCTCCAAGGCTTCGTGCACTCGGCCGATGCTCAGTGCCTTCGCGGCCTTTTTGTAATCTCCGCTTTGGCGAAGAATGTCGGTGACCTCGGCCACCTTCAGGCCCGCGGATTCCTCCAAGAGCTTGAGCGGCTCGCCGGCGGAAACGCTGCGGTGCTGCCGGCGATCACCGACCAATATCACCCGCGCGCCCACGGACTCGGCCGTGTCGAACACTTTCAGCATGTCGCGGGTCCCAAGCAATCCCGCCTCGTCGACCAGGATAACGCCGCTCTTGGCGGCCGCTTGCATCTCCTGATCTTTCAGGAACCTGGCCACGGTGTCGGCATTCTTGAATCCAGCCTCGTTTCTGAGAACCTCACGTCCAGCCTTGACCGAAGGCGCCAGAGCGACGACCGACTTACCGGCCTCGGCCAATGCCTCGCCGATTTCCTGTTCGAGCGTGGTCTTGCCGGTACCGGCAGCGCCACGAATGACTATCACCCTATCACGAGATGCGAGCACATGACGGACAGCCGCTTTCTGCCCCTCGTTGAACCAGGCGCGCGAACAGGGGCGATTGGGATCGCCCAAGGGCCGGTAACGGCCACGCCCCTTGCGCGCGAATTCAACTAGACGAGATTCGAAGGACAGCATTTCCTTTGTCGTCGCCATTGTTCGCCCGTCGATATCGCTCCGGACCAATGGGCGTTTTGCAACCTCGGATCTGACCGATTCCACGGTCACCGTTCCCAAGCCGCGCTTCAAGGCCTCGGTGACGAGTTTGCGCTCTGGCACCACGGCCTCACGCACGTAACAATGGTCAATGGCATGGTCCACCGCGACCTGCTCTTGGTGCAGTGGCCGAGAAACGCGATGCCCTCTGCGGTGAACCGCCGCCAGGGCATTGCGTTCATCGTCGTTGAGCCGCCCGTCCCATTCCTTGCGCAGGGCCACCATGCCAAGAGGCGTCCCCTTGCGTTCCCTGGTCGAAGCGCCGAGTTCGGCCTTCTGATCAGGGTCCGTGATGCCGCGTTCCTCCGCGACTTTCTCAATTAACGCAGTCCGCCGGGAAAATCGCTTTAGCACATCGGCCGGAATGCCAGAGAGCTCGAAGTCATCGCGTTTTCGCTCAACGCCAAATCCCAAGTCTTGGAGCTTATTGGCGAGGCGAACACGAAATGCCGCCTGGAAATATGGCGCGTCCCGCTTGAGATCCCGGAACTGGCCTGCCTTCCAACGCTTTTCTTGTTGATCCCACGTTGTGT
The DNA here is from genome assembly GCA_035656475.1 of Gemmataceae bacterium. Lineage (GTDB taxonomy): Bacteria > Planctomycetota > Planctomycetia > Gemmatales > Gemmataceae > SIAQ01. The sequence goes on from DASRSQ010000334.1 coordinate 3,483, forward strand.
TGAAGACGAACACGTGGGCATGGAGTTGCGGGTCGGGCAAACCGTCCACGGGCCTTGACGTAGTGTGAATAAACTCCGCCCACGCCAAATTGCCCGTGACGCGGTCGGTGTCCTGGCCGTCCTTGCGCACGCGCGTTTTCGCTTCCGTTTCAATTTCGCGCATCGTCTCATCTACCGCCTCGCGAAAGGCTGCGAGCGCCTCCTGATCACCGCTCAGTGCGTAAAGTAGAGACACCGACTTCGGCACCGAAAATGTGAAATCGTAGCCAACGGTTCTGTCGGTGCGTGTTCGGACGGTGAGTTGCTGGGCCGTGGTGGGATGGAGATTGTCGCATAGCCGCTCAAAGGAATCCTTGTCAACCACTCCCTTGAGGTCCAGCATATCGGCGGCCTTGCCGCCCCATGACCCGACTATCTCTTGCCCTTCGCTGTAATAGTCCGCCGTGGCGTAATAACGCTTGGCGCCAGAGGCACTGTCCTGTTGGGTTACTCGGAGCATATGCCTTTATTTTAGAATAGCATAAATCCCTTAACTTAGTATTAACCTAATTGTGCTCCGTCGCGGCCAGCCTCGGTTTGCTGCGGACGATTCGTTCAATATCACTCGTGCGCAAACTAAGTGCGAATGCACACGAGTGTTTCAAAATGTGCGCGTAGCGTGATCTTTTGTCTCATGATGGGACACTTGGTTGCCACAGCACATACGATGCGTTCATAAGGACCGGAGATTGGCTCTCAGAGCCTTTTTCCGAGACATACATAAGCCCACCGTGGTATAGTTGAAGGTGGAATAGGAGGCAGTTTCCATGAGTAGCGAAATCCCAGAAACGGGATTCATGCGGTTGCCGCAAGTACTCGCCATTATCCCGCTCGGAAAAACCTGTTGGTGGGATGGCGTACGGTCTGGCCGCTTCCCCAAACCGGTCAAGTTGTCCGCAAGATGCACGGCCTGGCGAGCAGAGGACATCCGCGAACTCGTCGACAAACTGGCGCATGAGCCGACGAATCACTGACATCCTGGTCACCCGACAGCTTTCCGGGCGGGTCGGATCGTCGGTCAGGTCGCGTTTGCACATTGACTAGCTTCGGCATTTCTTTAGACTATCGCTCGCTCACTTCCACACAACGTGATTTATTGCCATGCGCGCGACAAGTGCCATACCGTATCGCCCCAAAGTTGATGGTTTACGCGCGGTGGCGTTCTCTTGCGTGGCCCCGACTCAATTGAAGTTCGGTTTGAATGGCAGATTCACGCGCGGCGATTTCTTCTTCGTCGCGAGCAGCCACCTCATCAACGACATCAGTTTACCTTAACACGATGACGACGAACGCCGCACGTGTTAGCTTGACCATGATAGTCCGCAACGAGGAACGTAATCTGCCGCGTTGCCTGGGATCTGTTAGGGGACTATGTGATGAGCTAATCCTGGTCGATACTGGCAGTACTGATCGAACCAAGGAAATCGCCGCTAGTTTTGGCGCCAAGATAGTCGATTTCGCATGGATCGATGATTTCTCAGCGGCCAGGAATGTCGCGCTCGATCATGCGACTGGCCACTATGTATTGTGGCTTGACGCCGATGACGTACTTGAACCGGCGGACAATCGCAAACTTACAGACTTACTTCAGACGCTACAACCCGACAGTCGTGCTGCCTATGTCCTACGATGTGCTTGCGATACTGCCGAAGGTGGCCAACTCATAGTCGATCAGCCTCGCCTCTTCCCAAACCACGAAACCATTCGCTGGGAGCGACGCGTCCACGAAGTGATAAATCCGGCACTGTACCGGATGGGATGTGAGATCCGATGGACCGACATCGTTGTGCGGCACACTGGGTATGCGAATCCGGTCTTGCACGAACAGAAGCGTCAGCGGAATCTTCTACTCCTGCAACGGGAACTGGCGGAACGGCCGAATGATCCCTTTGTCTATTACTACCTGGGCACGCTAGCGTTCGAGCGCGAGCAATGGCTCGAGGCCCTGGGGTATTACACTATAAGTTTGGCGAAATGGGGACGTACAGAATCAATTGCTTGCAAGCTTTTCGCCATGATTGCCTGGGCGAACCAACTCCTGCTGCGCTACGAGGAATCAATGCGCGTGTGCAATGAAGGATTACAGTATTTTCCCGATGACGGTGAGCTGTGGTTTCGCAAGGCCGTGGCATTGCGTTACCTTCTTCGAACAACCGAGGCGGAGATATGTTGGAGACGAGTACTGAAACTAGGGAGACCGCAGTCATTCTACAATGTCGACCCAGGGGTGTATGGCCACCTAACGCGGCATAATTTGGCACTTATCGCGGAGGAACGCGGGGACAACGCCGAAGCCCGCATACACTGGCTGGCAATACTGGCTGAATGTCCTAGGCACACTGAAGCGCTGCTCCGGCTAAACCCCGTGGAGCCCTAAGCGCCCCACCAGTTACTTACAGGCATAAACTGAGATATTCCAGTGGGCGCGGGTTGGATCCCTATTTCGGTAGGGTGAGTCCCCACACTTATGGTAGAACTTACGGTGTTCGTTCCAGTATTGATTACGGATACGGTGCCAGATGCGAAGTTTGCCACATATACCTTAGCACCGTCCGAGGAGACAGCCACGCCTTGGGGTCCATTTCCCACGGTAACAGTGGCGGTGACGCTATTCGATAGAGTATCGATCACCGAGACATTGCCAGAAGTTCCATTTGCGACGTAGGCGTACTTACCATCTGGCGTGATCGCCACACCTTGAGGGCCCGCCCCGACACCAACGGTGGCAGCTACGGTGTTGGTAGACGTGTCAATCACCGACACGGTACTGGCACCAACATTAGTGACGTAGGCCTTGGAGCCATCCGGTGTGATTGCTACATTTCCAGGACGACTGCCAACAGTGATCGTGGCGGTTACTGTGTTAGTTGATGTATTAATCACCGAGACGTTATTGGGAGTATTATTGGCAACGTAGGCCGTGGCGCCATTGGGCGTGACCGCTACGCCATACGGTTGTATTCCGACGGTAATGGTGCCAATTACCGCACTTGTCGAGGCGTTGATTACTGATACCGTGCCATCACCGCTATTAGTAGCATACACTTTGGTACCATCCGGGGAAATGGCTACGCCTTCGGGAGCATTACCGACTGTGACCGTGGC
>DASRSQ010000335.1:0-11693 GCA_035656475.1 Gemmataceae bacterium
GTTGTGGCGGCGGCTCATCTCGGCGGTGAGCAGGTCCTGGCAGGCGGCGGCGCGGACGCCTCGCACCTTGTTGGCGGCCATGCTCATGCCGATGCCTGTGCCGCAGATCAGGATGCCGCGATCCATTTCGCCCGTGCCGACGCGCTTGCCGACCTCGTGAGCGTAATCCGGGTAATCGACGCTTTCGGCTTCCTGGGCGCCGACGTCGAGCACTTCGTGCCCCATCGAACGGATAACTTCCAGCAGCCGGCGTTTGATTTCGACGCCGCGATGATCGCTGCCGATAACGATTTTCATACCTCGCCTCTCCATCACGCCTCCAGCAACTCCGGCAAGCGTTGCCGCAAGCACTCGAGAATCTGATGGGCGCACGTTTTGTAATCTGCGAATGCGCCGCCGATCGGGTCGGCGATGTCGGCACCGTCAGGCCGCAACAGGCGCGGCATCGGCATGGCGGCGGGGATGCTCTCCAGCGTGTAGCAATGTCCCGCAGTCATGCCAAAGAGGAAGTCGGCCCACTGCAAGTCGTCGAGCGTCAGCATTCGGCTGGCGTGCCGCGACAGGTCGGCGCCGAACTCGCCGACGATGGTAACGGCAGCCGGGCTCGCTTCGCTGCCGACCATGGCCGCCAATCCGGCGGAATGCACGTGAAAACCGTGCTCCGAGATTTCCCCTATGGCACAGGCGAGGGCGTCGGCGAGCATTTTCGTGCAGAGCACCTGAGCCATCGGGCTGCGGCAGGTATTGCCCGTACACACGAAAACGATTCGGCACTGGCCGAGTTGCTCGACCTGCTCCGCGGTAATCGCGCCGGGTCGTTGCACGACGCAGCGCCGGCCGAGGGTGCGAACGATGGTCGGCGGGGCGGCAAAGGTCGCCGATCCGTCATCGATGATGCAACCGGCCTTGGCGCCGACGAGGCGCTCGGCGTCCTGCGCGGTGATAGCACCATCGATGGACATCGACACGAGTGGTAGCCCGGCTTGACGCAACTCACTCCAGATCGGATGGTCCGGCCAGCGCACGGCGATACATCCGTCCGCAACGGTCGCCTGGCGCACGGCCTCGGGCAGGCGCCGCCACAGTCCCATGGCGAAGCCCGCATCGGCCTGCAGCACGATCGGGCCAGGCCCCATTTTGCGAAAGAGGCGAGCGCCGGGACCGCGCAGCAACGGCAACCAGTTCGCCAACTCCGCGTAATCGCTGATGACGAAGGCCGGCTGCCCGAAGTCCCGCAGCTGTTGGACAGCGGCATCGTTGAGGGCCGATGCGACGAGCTCATAGCCGGCTTCGGTGGGAAGCGCAACGCAATCGCCACCCACCAGATGACGTATCACAAGGTTGCACGATTCATTCGGTTGCCAGGGGTGGAGAAACGCGGACATTCGATTGAGATCAGCGGGAAGAACCACTCCGCAACGACGCGTCGTCGTCTGAACGTGTGTTCCTGATGATAGGCGAACGCAAAGGCTTTGACAAGCTTCCCTTCCCATCCTGCCCGGCCTCTGGTATTTTACGGATTATGCCAGCGCCATTCGGCTTGATTTGAATTCACCGAGATCCTATAGGGTTGCGGCGACAAACTTTGTTTTCTGGCTAACGGCTACCTGCTACCTGCTGTCTGCTACCTGCTGTCTGCTACCTGCTTCTCGGAGGAATGGTCATGCAAAGCAAAGGCGTCAAGACCGCGAATTTCGCGCTGCTTCTGGGCGCGGTCTTGTGCATGCTGGCCCCCGCGTTCGCCCAGCAGACCACCTTCAACGAACGCGAAGTGAAGGCCGTCCCGTCGAAGCTCGACAAGGCCGATGTCTGGGCCATGGATGTTCGCTTCAAGGATCCGCGCGTCATCAAGGTCAAGCTCCCGACCCGTGGCGAGCGCGTTTGCTGGTATATGTGGTATCAGCTCATCAATCGCTCGGGGAAGCCGCAGATCGTACTGCCTGCGTTCGAACTGGTCACGCTCGACAATCCGGGACTGTACCGCGATGAAATCTTGATCACGGCGGAGGAAGCGATCAAGAAGCTCGAGGATCCGACGGGCTATCAGCAGATCAAGAACACGGTGCGGATGGGAGAATTCGCGGTTCCCGCGTCGAAGCCAGCCGACGAGGCCTTCCCGCGTGCCTTCACCGGCGTCGCCATCTGGGACGCGGGCCCGGCCGACCCGAAGCTGCGCGATCCCAAGCACAAGGAGCTGATGGATTCCACGCGCTTCAGCATCTTCATCCGCAACCTCAGCAACGGGTCCGTGGAGGTGGATGCGCCGGCCCCCGGCCTGCCGCCGATCCGCCAGTACAAGACGCTGCAGCTCAATTTCAAGCGTACCGGTGACCGATTCTCCACCGATTCGCGCGATATCGAATTTGTGTCGCCCGCCCAGTGGATTTATCGCTCGGCTCCTCGTACAATACCCGTCCCGAAAAATGGGGAAGTAAAAGACAAGAAATGATTCAACGCTGCCGTTTAGGGCAGCAATCACGAGGTATCATCATGGCTCATAAGAAAGGGCAAGGATCGACGCGCAACGGCCGCGATTCCAATGCCCAGCGTCTCGGCATCAAGGCCTACGGCGGCCAGACGGTCGTCGCCGGCAGCATCCTCGTCCGCCAGCGCGGCACCAAGTTTCATCCGGGCCGCAACGTCGGCATCGGCCGCGATGACACCCTTTTCGCGCTCGCGGATGGCGTTGTCGAGTTCCAGGCCAATCGCCGCATCAACGTCATACCGGCTCCCGCGGAGAAGGCCGAAAAATAGTGATTTTCAAGTAGCGATGCCCGGGGCTACCAATTTGACCCCGGGCCAGATTCTCCCATCGCGCGATCAATCCCGCCAGACAACTACAGTTCTCTCAGCAAGGTCGCGAACTCCCTCGCTTACCGCTGCACCAAGTCCGACTGCACAAGCCCGCCGCGCGAGCGAGGCTGCCAAGGATTGGTCTCAATTCGCCGCCAACCAGAATTCGATGGTGCGATTGCACGTGCGGTAGCGATTGTGTCACGCCGCTGCCTTGCTGGCGCGTGCGCCCGCGGGGCGGTACGCTCAACGTCTGCAGGCGACGCGTCGATCTCAAGAAGGACAGGCAGGTTTCGCTCAATGATTGGCACTCCGAATTCTGGGAAACTTGAGGTCACGGCTGACCCATGCTCTTCTGTTCGCAGCTCTATCTGATTTTCTTCTCCCTCGTCTTCACCGTCTACTGGACGCTTCCCTGGCACCGGGCTCGTGTCTGGTTGCTGCTCGTTGCCAGCTTTTACTTCTACGCCAGCTGGAATCACTGGCTGGCTCTGCTGATCGGCGTCTCCACTTTCGTCGACTACTGGCTCGCCCGCGGTATGGACGCGGGCTTCGCGCCACGCTGGCGCAAAGCGTTCCTCATGACCAGCATCGTCGGCAATGTCAGCCTGCTTTGCTATTTCAAGTACGCGAACTTCTTCCTCGATTCGCTGCGGGCCGCCGCTGGCCTGGATACCTCGTCCCCCTGGCTTGACGTGATCGTGCCCGTGGGCATCTCGTTCTACACCTTCGAGGCGATCAACTACGGCGTTGACGTCTACCGCGGGCGCGTGAAGGCGGAACGTTCGCTGCCGAACTTCATGCTGTTCATCACGTTTTTCCCGCACCTGGTGGCCGGGCCGATCGTGCGAGCGCGCGATTTTTTGCATCAGATCGATCGGCCCAAACGCTGGGACTGGGCCCGGATCAACCTTGGGGCTCAATACTTCCTCATGGGCCTCGTCAAGAAGCTCGTCATCGCCGACCGCATGGCGTATTATGTCGATCCGGTGTTCGCGAATCCGGACTCCTATTCCAGCCATCACGCCTGGATCGCGACCTTCGCTTATTTCCTGCAGATCTACGGCGATTTCTCCGGTTATTCCGACATGGCGATTGGTTCGGCGCACATGCTCGGCTACAAGCTGGCGCCGAACTTCAACATGCCGTTCCTGGCCGACAGCTTCCCGAATTTCTGGCAGCGCTGGCATATCTCGCTGTCGAGCTGGCTGCGCGATTACATCCATAGCCCGCTCGGCGGCATGCGGCACCGGCCATGGCGCAACACGATGATCACGTTCGCCGTCAGCGGATTGTGGCACGGCGCGTCCTGGACTTTCGTTCTCTGGGGCGTCGTCCACGGCCTGTTCATGATTTTGCATCAGTGGTTCCATGGCTTCGCCAAGAAACGGCCGTGGCTGACGCGTGCCGTCCGCAGCAAGGTGGGGCTGGTCGTGTGCGTGGCACTCACGTTTCTCTGTCTCGCGCTGACGGGCGTCCTGTTCCGGGCGCCGACGATCGGCACCGCAGGCACGATCTATTACCACCTGTTCGTGCCGTTCAAGGGGACGGCGGGCAGTCCGGTGCACGTATCGGGGCTTTTCTACGCATGGATCTTCGTGGCCTTCTGCCACTGGGTGGCGCTGCAGCAGTGGTTCAAGCGCTGGTCGATTCGCATGCCCGAACCGGTGGCGGGATTGGGGTACGCGATGTCGTTGTCGTTCGTGTTGGTGATGGCGCCGGTGAGCAACAACGCGTTCATCTATTTCCAGTTTTGAGGAGCCGTTTAGCCGCAACCCCGAAAGGGTGCGAGGCTCAACGAAATTCGTGATGCAACCGACACAACCACGACGCGCGTTCTTGCGCCGCGCCCGCGGCACGCTGCTCCTGGCCCTGGGCGCGTTCGTCCTGACTCAACTCGGCTTGCGCCTTTTCATCGATGAATGGAAGCCGGAGCTGCGTGATCCGATCTTCGAGATCAAGTATCGCCAGCTTGCGAACCTGCTCGGCCAGCACCCCAAGCCCGCCGCGAGCGTCGTCTTTTTCGGCTCCTCCATGAGTGCCAACGGCATGAAGGCGGGGGAAGCCGAGGCGCCGCTCACGTCATCGCTTGGGCGGCCGGTGGTCAGCTACAATCTCGCCACCAACGGCGCGGGCCCGGTCACGCATCTCGTCTACATGCAACGCTTGCTGCGGCGTGGCGTGCGGCCCGATATGGTCGTGCTCGAGGTTTCGCCCCTCTTGTTCGTCCAGGGGCAGGTGGCGATGGACATCAGCCGCTTTCCCGCGGATGTGCTGGAGCGCGAGGACATTGGCACGCTCGAACGCTATGCCGGCAAGTCCGACCTGCGCGATGAATGGTGGAAGTCGCAGCTCGTGCCGACGTATGCGCATCGCCGCATGATCCTCAATCAATCGGCGCCGTTGCTCGTGCCGTTCAGCGAGCAGATCGAGCTGTGGCCGGATGTGGACGCGCACGGCTGGCGTGGCCGGCGGGCGCTGCCGCCGGAGGAGCATCGGGTCGCGCTGCAGGCAATCGAGGCGCAGCTCAAGGAAAAACTACAGAAGTTCCGGCCGGAGGAAGAGCCGCGGAAGGGGCTGAACGAACTGGCGGACCTGCTGACGAAGGAGCACATTCAGGCGGTTCTGGTGGTGATGCCGGAGGGCCCGTTCCTGCGTTCGCTGTATGCGCCGAACGCGGCCGAGCCGATGCGCGAGGAGTTTCGGTCGCTATGTCGGCGTCACGGCTTCACGCTGGTCGACGCGCACGAGTGGTACGACGAGAGCCAATTTGTCGATTCGTATCATTTGCACGCGAGCGCTGCTCAGGAGTTCACCGAGCGCCTGGTGCGCGAAGGGCTGACGCCCGTCGCTGCATCGACTCGGCACGCAAAGCGCTGACCTTTTCTGCCCTTGCACGAATTTGTCAGGCTGGTCTATACTACGCGAGATTATGGTCCGACAGGGAGGTCGAGACGTTGGTCGCGTGGCCACAGCTTGGTGAGCATGGGCTCGGGCTCGTGCTGGTGTGGGCATGGACGGCGCTGGCGGGATTCGCGGTGCTGCCCTGGCTGCGCCTGCGCGTCGGCCTGGCCGGCATTCCGCTCGTTGGCACGGTATTTTGGACTCTTGCCCTCTACCTTTTTCCCTTCAAGAGCGGGCTCGATGTCGCCGCGGGACTGGTCATTGTCCTGGCGGCCATTCAATGCGTGAAACTCTATCGCAACGGTATTTCCGCCCGGACCGCCTTCTCGTGGTCGACGGTAATTCTTCTTATCGGTAGTTTTCCATACCTGACGACGCTGCTATGTCAATACGTGCCGTTCGGCATGGATGGTTCGATGCACACGACGGCGTCGGTACTGATCGGGCTGGCCGGCGGCTTGCCGACGAGCCATGCCCCGTACGCGGCCGATGTGCCGTTTCCGCCGATGAATATCGGCCTGTCGTCGCTGGCGGGAGTCGCAATTCGCTGGGGCGGCGAGCCGGCCGCGGTCATGCTCGCAACCCACCACCTGACGTTCACGTTGCTGATCCTGGCGTCGTACGTCCTCCTGCGCCGCTGGACGACACGCACTCCGGCCGCTGTCATCGCGGTGGCATCGGCGTGGATGGCGCGGGCCAGCGAAGCGAGCCTCGAATGGGGCGGGTTTCCGACGGTATTAAGCGTCGCGATCGGCCTCTTCGCGGCGAGTCTGCTGATGCAACTGAGCCGCTCGGCGAACTGGCGTGTCGCGCTGGCGGCAGGCGCCACCGTGGCGGCGATTCCGTTGATCCATGGCGTCGGCGCCGGTACCTGGCTGTACTGCGTCGGACCATGGATCGTGCTGGCGACACTGATTCAATCGCGCGCCCGGTTTGCGACGCTCCGAGCGCTCGCGCTTTCGGGCGTAGCCGCGGCGCTCGTCCTCGTGGTCTATCGCGCTGCCGGGCCGATCGACGTGCAAGCGGGGGACATGGATAACACGCGGGTCTGGCAGGAATCCTCGACGACGCTGGGCGAACCCGTGTTTCTATCCGCGCTCGGCTACATCCGCAAAGACGCCGGCAGCATCATTGTCATCGCAGGCTGGGCGGCGCTTGCCGTGCTTGGTCTGCGTCGCCAGTGGCTCGCGTTCGCGCTGCTCGGGGCGGCCTGGCTGACGATGGCCGTCGTCGTCGCCAATTCGCGCTGGTGGGTGCTGCCCGCGTCATTCTTGCTTTATCCGGAACGCACAATCTACTGGGCCGCACCGTTGACCGCGGTCACGCTCGCACTGGCCTGGCGAACGCTTCCCGCCGTTATCAAGTCGCACCACATGGCGCTCGGTGTGCTGGCGCTCGTGTTGCTCGGAGTGGCCGGCTATTTCCAGAACAACTTCTATCAGAAGATCGTGCGCGAGGATTTCGTCAACGCCGACGGCTGGGAGGCGCTCGCCTGGGCGAAGCAGCATCTCAAGTCGGACCGTGATTTCGTGCAGACGCCGTACGGCTCGACCGGATCGTTTTTGCCGGCCATTGCCCAGATCGGCTGCACCGGAGCGCACCACCACCACTTCATCGCCCGCCAGGTGGCGCAATCACAACAACAGCGGACCATCACCCACGCCCTGGCTGACCGTGCCCTCGCCCCGAATGCCGAGCTGCCCGCCGGCACGATCGTGTTCCAGAACCGCACCATCACCATTGTGGAGGTCGCGGGAACGACTGCCCGGGCCCATGCGAATACCGATTGATTCACCCGGACTTCTAGAAAGAGGATTTACGATGACCGCAATCTTGAAACTCAATCCTGTGATGGACGATCCGACCGTCGAACAGATCGCCGACCAGCTTGCCGCCTATCCGGAGAAGCGCGATCTGCTCCTGCGCCGCCTCCTTGGCGAACAGGCGTGCCGGCATCTGGGTATCTATCCGATTCCCGAAGGCTTCAAGGTTTCGGTCGTGATTCCGGTTTACAACGAGAAGCAATGGGTGCGCGAGCTGGTGCGGCGTGTCCAGGAAGTGCCGATGCCGAAGGAGATCATCCTCGTCGACGATTGCTCGACCGATGGCACGCGTGACATCCTGCGCGAGCTGGAGCAAGAAGGTTGCCGGGTGATCTTTCAGCCGAAGAATCAGGGCAAGGGCGCCGCGTTGCGGACCGGCTTCCAGCACGCATCCGGCGACGTCATCATCGTGCAGGACGCGGACCTCGAGTATGATCCGGCCGAATTTCCCAAGCTGATTCAGCCCATCATCGAAGGCAAGGCCGACGTCGTTTACGGCTCGCGCTTCATCGGCGAGCAGCATCGCGTCCTCTACTTCTGGCACTCGATCTGCAACTGGATCCTGACGACCTCGTCGAACATGTTCACGAACCTGAACCTGACCGACATGGAAACGTGCTACAAGGTCTTCCGCCGCGAAGTGCTGCAGGGGATGACGCTTAAGTCGAACCGCTTCGGCTTCGAGCCGGAGTTCACGGCCAAGATCGCGAAGAAGAAGACGGTGCGGATTTACGAGATCCCCATCAGCTACTCGGGCCGTACCTACGAGGAAGGCAAGAAGATCGGCCTGAAGGACGCGTTCCAGGCGATGTGGTGCATCGTGCGTTTCTGGATGGCTGACTGATTCAGCCGCTTGCGGCTTCGCGCTCGCTTCTCGTTCCCAGGCAGAGCCTGGGAACGAGAACGGTTGGTGCAAAACAGGAGGTTTTGCCAATGCGGTCCCTTCTCGCCATCGCCATTGTCACGATCCTGACCGCACCGGTGATCGCCGGCGATTTTCGTCATGTCGAAGACGCCACGCTGCGCTCGGTGCACTTCATCGACGCGCAGGAAGGCTGGGTGGTCGGCGACGAGGGCGTCATCCTGCACACGATCGACGGTGGCCGGCACTGGGAACGGCAGACGAGTCCGACGCGTGCCTCGCTGCGCTCGGTCCACTTCCTGACGCCGTTCGTTGGCTGGGCCGTCGGCCGCGAGGAATTGCCCTACGGCATGGGGGCGACCGGCGTGGTGCTGTTCACGCGGGACGGCGGCATCGAGTGGAAGGCGCAACTGCCGAACACGCTTCCTGGCCTCAACCAGGTCCGCTTCGCTGATCCGCGCACCGGATTCCTCCTTGGCGATGGCTCCGATGCGTTCCCCTCCGGCGTGTTCAAGACGACCGACGCCGGCAAGTCGTGGGAACCGGTCCCTGGCCCGCGCACGACCTCCTGGCTTGCCGCCGACTTTTACACCGATGGCCGCAATGGCGTCTTTGCCGGCGGCTGGAGCCGATTCGGCGTCATGCGCGACGACAAGGCGATGACGACCGCCCAGCAAACCATGGCGCTCAAGCTCGGCGAGCAGATCACCAACCTGCAGAAAAAACTGATCACCACGCCGAAGCAGCAGGCGCCCGCGGTCCAAAAGCAGATCGCGGACTTGCACGGCGAGCTGGCGAAGCTGCTGCCCGCCTCGCGCGTCACCATTGCCGAGCATGCCGACTGGCTGGCGGGCCGCGATATCACGAGTCTGCAGATTCTCGGCAAGAAGTCGCTCGCCGTCGGGCATGGTGGACTGCTTCTTACCAGCGTCAGCACTGGTAAGGCGTGGAACTTTGCCGAGACCAAGCTGCCGACCGAGGTGCTCGCGACTCTCGATTTCAACGCGATGTGCTCGACGAAGGATCAGGTGTGGATCGTGGGTCGGCCCGGCTCGGTGCTGCTGCATTCCGGTGACGGCGGCGCGACCTGGAACCTGCGCAAGACCGGGCACACGCTGCCGTTGCACGGCATCTTCTTCTTCGACGAAAAAGTCGGCTTCGCCGTCGGTGAAGCCGGCGCGATTCTTGCATCCAGGGACGGCGGAAAAACGTGGTCCGTCCAGCATCAGGCCGGCAAACGCGCTGCCGCCATTGCGATCCATTCGCTCAACAAGAACGCGCCGGTGGACACGCTTGCCTGCCTCGCGGCCGACGGCTATCTGACAACGTCGCTGCGAGTCACTGCACCTGATCCGACCGTCGCCGGCTGGGATCGCTTGCAGGACTCGCGTCGCTACGGCTTCGCGATGCGCCGTGCCGGCGCGCTCACCGGCGAGACGCTGTGGCAGTTCCCAATGCCGCAATACCTCGAAGGCAGCGATCGCAAGACGATCCTCGCCCACTGGAATCAGCTTCACGCCAAGCGTGCCGAGGAGGAGTTGCTGCGCCAACTCGTCCTGTCCCTGCGAACCTGGCGGCCCGATGTCATCGTCACCGAGGATCCCGACAGCAAGACCGCGTTGTCGGCGCTCGTCGGCGACGCGGTGCAAGAGGCCGTCCGGCGCGCGGCTGATGCCAAGGCGTTTCCCGAGCAGATCAGCGAGCTCGGCCTGGAGCCCTGGCAGGTCCGCAAGGTCTTCGGCATCGGCGCTGGCAAGGACAACGTCCTGCGCCAGGACAATGACGAGCCGAGGCCGGCGCTGGAGTCGAGCGCCCGCGATTTCGCCTCGACCGCGCATGGCCTGCTCACCGATCGCTACACGCCGCTTCCCGCCGAGCGCTCGCATCGTCTGCTGCTTGGCGGCACTGGCGGCAATGCCATCCGGCACTGGCTCGAAGGCGTCGACGCCAAGGTCGGCGAGAGCAAGCGCGATCTCAAGGCTGATCCGAAAGCCGACGGGAAGCTCGCTTACTTCCTCGCCCAGCGCCGCAGCATCCTCGCCATGTCCGAGAACCTCGACGATTCCGTTCGCACGCTCAAGCTGGTGCCGAAGGCACTCGACGAATTGCCCGACGAACACGCCGCCCCCACAGCATTCGCCATCGCCGGCCGATATGCTGAGCGCGGCGAATGGTATCTTGCTCAGGAAATGTACCTATACCTCGTCGATCGCTTCCCGGTCCATCCGCTGACCTCCGAAGCGTACCGCTGGCTCATTCGCCTGAACACCTCGAGCGAAGCCCGGCATCGCCATCAGCTCAAACATTTCGCGCTCGGCGAGCCAATCGGCGTCGCCCGCAAGAATGGCATCGCGCTCCCCAAGGACAAGATCATCCGCGTCGGCAACGAGGAACCCGCCCTGAGCCTCCTGCAACGTCCCGAGACGCGCGAGTGGAACAAGGGGAGCAGCGAATGGATGAAACGACTCGGTGGCTACGGCGGCTGCTGGGCCGCCGATCCGCGCATGCAATTCTGTTTCCAGTCCGCTCGCCGTCAGCTCGGCGATGGAGCCGGCGCGCTGGACACGATGAAGAATCTCCGCAACTTCGTGCCGGGCGGCCCGTGGAACGAGGCGGCGGAGGGGGAGGTGTGGAACGCCAATCGCGTGATGCAACCGCCGCGCCGCGTCGGCAAGGCGCGCTACACCGAGGTCCGTCCCTATCTCGATGGCAAGCTCGACGATCCGTGCTGGCAGAACATGAAGCCGATGGTGCTCGATAACGCCGTCGGCGACACGGCGAAGCAATACACCAGCGAGGCGATGTTCGCGTTCGATCAGGAATTCATGTATATCGCCCTGCGCTGCACGCATCCGACCGGCCAGCAGGTCGTGCCGGTGAAGCCGCGGCCGCGCGATGCCGACGTCGATGCGTTCGACCGCGTCAGCTTGCTCATCGACATCGATCGCGATCGTTCGACGTACTATCACCTCGAAGTCGATCAACGCGGCTGCCTGCGCGATAGCTGCTGGGGCGACCGCCGCTGGAACCCGCGCTGGTTTGTCGCGGTCCATTCGACCGAAACCGCCTGGCAGATCGAGGCCGCCATCCCGCTCAGCGAGCTGTCGAATGATCGCATCAATCAAGGCACCGCCTGGGCGTTCAATGTCGTTCGCATCATTCCTGGCCGCGGCGTGCAATCGTGGTCGGTGCCGGCGGACGTTGCGCCGCGGCCCGAGGGGATGAGCGTGCTGACGTTCCAGACGGGTGGGGCGCGGCCGATGCCGATGCCGTGATCCGCCGCTTGCGGCTTCGCGCTCGCCGAATCAATT
>DASRSQ010000336.1:0-3832 GCA_035656475.1 Gemmataceae bacterium
ACAAGCTACTGCCAGCAAGTGCCCGGTTGTGCCGTCGAACGGGCGATGAACCTGAGCGATTTGATCGCGGCGAGGCAAGGCTGCATTCCGAAGCCGAGCTGGACGGGCATTTTCCTCAAGGCGATGGGCATGGTCTGTGCCGAGCAGCCGGCACTGCGCAGCGCGTTCATGTCGTTTCCGTGGATGCATCTTTACGAGCATCCGATCAATGTCGCCAACTTTACCATCGAACGCCGTTACATGGACGAGGACGTTGTGTTCTTCGTGCAAATTCGGCGTCCGGAGCAACGCAGCCTTGCGGCGCTGGACAAGATTATTCGTACCTGTCAGACGGAACCAGTCGAGTCGGTGAAATTTTTCAAGCGCGCGATCCGGATGAGCAAGGTGCCGGGATTGATTCGCAAGCTGACATGGTGGGTGAGCTTGAATCTGTTCGGCAAACTGCGTTGCCACAACTTCGGCACCTTCACGCTGACATCCGTGGCGGCGGAGGGAGCGGGCGTGTTGCACATGACGCCGCTCTTGACGTCGTCGCTGCACTACGGCCTGTTCGACGAGCGCGGTGTGTTGCCGATGCGAATCACCTTCGATCACCGCGCGGTCGATGGCGGCTGCGTGGCACGCGCGCTGGTAAGACTCGAGCAGGTGCTCAAGAATGAGATCCTGCAAGAGCTACGCGGTAATCAGCCGCTGCGTTTGGCTGCCTGAGCAACCACACATTCTCGATTGAATTCTGGTCCAATTCATTTTGATCACGAAAACACGAAATCACGAAAAAATGCTAGAGGATTACTCCGTTCAGTGCATTTTTTCGTGATTTCGTGTTTTCGTGATCAAAACAATTCGCGTCACGTCTCGCGATCACTCGCCGCGTTTGCCTCCGCTGGTCTTCGGGTCAACGCCATAATTCCGCTGGTCCGGCTGCGCGCCCGGCACCACGAAGCCGCGCGTCCATTCGGGACGCTGGGGCTGCTTGCCGCTCCGCATCGTCTCGTGCCATTCGCCATTGGTGCGGCGGACCGCATTCGGCGTTTCGAATTCGTAGTGGCTGAACACCGGCCCCGCGTAGACCATGCGGTCCTTGCCATTGTCGACGGCGATCATGAGCAGATCGACGTTGCCAACCGCTTGATGCAGGACGCAGCCCGGGTCGCCGGCGGGCACGTCCGGCGGGTCGGTGTGCACGTCTGTGGCGAGGGCGACCCATTTGTGCGCGTCGTCCATGTGCGTGACGTCGCTGCGATGCGTGAACAGGTTCGGATACCAGCCATTCGGGAACGGCGAGCCGCACTCGCCTGAAAGCATGATCGTCTCCTTGACGAATTTGGTTTCCTCCTTCGTCAGCTCCTTCTGTTCCGCCTGCTTTTGCGAAACCGCGCTGAGCATCTTGGACGCTTCGACGAAGCGATCCAGATACATCAGGTGATGGTCGAGCTTGCCGGCCTGGCCTTTTTGCTTGGGGAACTGCGCGTTCGTCTTCGTCAGTACCTGCTTCGTGCGCGCCACCATCTGCTCGAAGCGTTTCCAGAAGTGCGGCACCGGCTCGACGTAGCCCGCGGGATATTCGCACAGAACGCCCGACGTGTACGACGGCTTCGCGTACAGGATCGTGTCATGACGAAGCTGCGTCCATGACGCCATCTGTGTCATCGTCGACTTCATCGCCCACTCGCGCGTCTGCACCGCCTCGGGGTATTGCCGCCCCGTCGTCGGCTTCGACAGCTCGCGCAGGCAACCCATCCAGTCGGCGTACAGCGATTCGGTCCACGTCGACGCCGGCAGGCGATCGACGATGTTGCGGGTGGCTGCCAGGTTGTGTTGATAGTTGAGGCCGTCGCGGAACTTACGGCCCTGGCCGTTTTTCATCCGTTCGGTCAGTGATGTAACAAGGTGATCGTTGCCGAGCACCGCGAAGCCCATGTCTTCGCAGGACGGAATGCGGCGTTTGATCTTTTCGACCTCGCCGTTCTCGTCCGTCCACTGGATGTCATCATAGACGATCTTCGACAGCACCCAGCTATCGAGAATGAACCGCTGCCCCATGAAGCAGAAGGAGCGAGGCAACACGAATTTGCGTGGATCGCTCGGATCGACGTTGAACCATTCGCCGCGAATGTGCTGCTCGCCGATCTTGCTTTCCTGGATGCGCGTGCGCAACGCGGCCAGCTCGGCTGGCGTCACCTGGGCGGCATCATGAATCTTCGCGTCGGCCAGCACTTCGCCGAGCTGGCTGAAGTTGAGCGAATCCGACCTGCCGACGAGGTGCAAGAGGACGCGATCGAGTTGCTGCCAGCGTTTTTGCATTTTGGCACGCACGAGCAAATCGTGCATGACGATGGCGCCGGCCAGCTCGCGAATGTCCTGGTCCTCATTGACGCCGCCGGCGATGCGGAAATCGATGCGGCCGAGCCACATCATGCCACGGAAGTATTTCTTGCTCCAGTCATGCTGGTCATAGCGGCCGCGCGGCTTGAACTGCGAGAAGTCGATGTCACGATCGCGGCCGAACAGCGGATAATGTTCCATCTTCTCGCGCATGCAGGCCTCGACGGCGGCATCAACGCGCTTGTCCTGATTCAGCGCCGACGGGCCGCCTTGCCCCATCAATTTGGCGGCGACGCTGAGATGGAAATCGACATCGCTGAGCGCCTCGGCCAGCGGGCCCTTGCCGTACGCCTTCTGGGCTGCCGGGATCTCCGCCGACATCAAGGCCAGCAACTCGTTAAATTCGGGCTGAAAATAATCGAGCTCCATGCCTTCGAGCATGCGATCGAAGTAGCGGTGCCAGGCGTGCAGGATGGAGTCGGTGGTCACGAACACCGGCAGGTCGCGGGCATAGAGGCGATAGTAAAGATCGGTGAAGCTGTGCGAGCCCATGCGTTCGCTGACGACGAATCCTTTGTCCTTCAGCAACGCGAGTTCCCTGGCATTGGGCCGAAAATCGAACAGATGCAGCATCTTCGGATTGAGCTTGTCCTTGTCCGTGGCCGGATCCTTCTGGTAGCGGTCCCAGTATTTGCCGGTCGTGGGATCCCAGCTGATCTTGGCGAGATATTTGGCCTTGCCCGGATAGCGGCGGGCAAATTCGTCGGGCGTGATCTGGCCGACGGCCTTGACTTCGGCCTCGAATGCGTCGGTGAAGCCGAAGTCGCTGCGGGCGGCTTTCTTGGCCGGTTCGCCGGCGGCGGCTTTTTTGCCGGTGCCCGTCAAATGCGATACGCCCCAGACCGCCAGAATCAGACAGCAACCGCTCAACGCCACCCAGAGCAGCTTTCGCGACATTGCGATTCTCCCAAAGTGCCGGTCGGTTCCGCCCCAGAAATACGACGTTTGCCGAATCGGTTTGGACTGGTGAACGCGAGACGCTATACTCTCACCCATATTTGACGATCAACCAGGATCATGCGCGCGCGAGATCGATCATGATGCGACGATTGTGCCCATGTCTCTTTCTGAGCTTGCTGGCCTTGAGTGCGTGTCAGCCGGCGCGGCGCTATCCGGAGAGCGGTCCCAAGCCCGCAGACCGCGTCGATGCCAAGGAGGATCCCGAGCTGCGGCGTCTGAGCTGGGTCGAACAGCGACCGGGGCCAGATGTGCCGATCGTCTTCGTGGCGGATACGCATCCCGACTGGTACAAGCTGAAAAGCTTCTGGAACGCGCCCTCAATTCCTGCAGCCCTGTCGCATCTCGGCCAGTCGCCGCTCGGCGCCGCGATTGCCGCAGCGTTCGCGGAACAGTCGGTGCGGATCAAGGTGCCGCGCGGCTTGCCCGATCCGACGCCGAACATTCCGGCGGTCAATCTGCCGACGCTTGCCAAATGGCGGCTCGGGCA
>DASRSQ010000337.1:0-2761 GCA_035656475.1 Gemmataceae bacterium
AGCTCGGTCTCACATTTGCAATCGGCAATTAATCCTGGGCTCATTGCCCGTTAACAAGCTTGAACTAAACTACAGACGTTCCAAGAAGATGCCACGACTCAACCAAGGATTCGCGAAACTTTTTTGGGTCCGTGGTGTTTATCAACCCATGCTTTGAATCCGGGTTTAGCAGTTCCAGCCCGACAGGATCAACAGCCATGACTCAACTGAAAGCCAGCAAGCGAGTTGCGACAAATTCTCGACCTCATTCGTGGATGCGTGCCTGGCCGATGGCCACCCTGGCCTTCGGCGTGTTCGTGTTCGGGCTGCTCGCCTCCGATTTCGAGCCCGCGCAGGCCCAGGAAGCCAAAACCAAGCAACGCGTCCCTTTCGCCGACAAGAAGGGCTACGCTCCCAAGTCGAAGAACCTGCCCGTGGCCGAGAGCTTGACCAAAGGGCAGAAGATCGTCGCCGACCAGCTGACCAAGCTGATCGATCAGGAAATCAACAAACGGCTGCAGGCCGAGAAGGTGAAACCCGCGGGCAAGTGCAGCGACGAGGAATTCATTCGCCGGGTCTACCTCGACATCGTTGGCACCATTCCGTCGGCGGACAAGGTGAAGGCGTTTCTCGACAGCAAGGAAAAGGACAAACGCTCGAAGCTGATCGATGAGTTGCTCGCCGACGCTCGTTTTGGGCACACGATTGCCGAGTCGTGGGCAATCATGATGATTCCGCGTGAGTCGAACAATCGCGCTCTTCGTCAGCAGCCGTTCGAAAAATGGCTGGCCGACAGCTTCAACAAGGGAAAACCGCTCGACAAGATCGTGTATGATCTGGTGACGACCACCGGCCCGATCGATGAGAACCCCGCGGGCACCTATTTCGTTGCCAATCCGACGGTCGACAAGATCACGGACAATGTCACTCGCATGTTCCTGGGTGTGCAACTGCAATGTGCCCAGTGCCACAATCACCCGTTCACCGACTGGAAGCAAACCGAGTACTGGGCGATGGCGTCGTTTTTCATGAAGACGCGCGTGCAGGGGACGGCCAAGGGCGCCGCCAAGGGCGGGGCCACGCCGACGGTTTCCGAAACCGCCAAGGCGGCCAAGGGGAAGAAAGGCGGCCTGCCCGAATCCGCCAAGATCGTTCCCGCCAAGTTCCTGCAAGGCGAACAGCCCAGGATCAGCGGCGTCGAAATGCGCCCCACGCTGGCCAAGTGGATGACCTCCAAGGATAACAAGTTCTTCGCCCGTGCCATGGTCAATCGCTTCTGGTATCAGGCCTTTGGCCGCGGCCTGGTCAATCCCGTTGACGACATGCACGATGACAATGCTGCGACGCATCCCGAACTTCTCGCGACGCTGACCGAGCAGTTCAAGCTCAACAACTTCGACACCAAATACTTGGTTCGAGCGATTTGTAACAGCGACGCCTACCAGCGCACGAGCGTGTCGAAGGACGACGCAGCTTCGGTGGATGTCGATCTCTACAGCCGCCGCGAGTTGCGTGTGCTCAATCCGGAGCAGCTCTACGATTCGCTGGCGACGGTGCTCGGCCCGGCAGCGCGCGGTGAGGCGAAGAACAAGGCCGCCAAGAAGGGCGGACCCATTACGCCGCGCGATAACTTCATCGCCTTCTTCCGCGTCGAGGATGCCAATCCGCTCGAATACCAGAACGGCATCCCGCAGGCTCTCCGCCTCATGAACTCGCCGTTCACCGGCAAGGCCGAGGCCATTGCCGCCGGTATTACCAAAGAAGCCAAGAACCCGACCGATGCGATCGAACGCATCTACCTCAGCGCCCTGTCGCGTCGGCCGACGGCCATCGAGACGCAACGCCTGGCCGCTTACGTCAATCGGCCCGGCGCCACCGCACGGGTCGCCTATGGCGACATCCTGTGGGCCTTGCTGAATTCCAGCGAATTCATGCACAACCATTAACACTGAGCCTCGCTTACGCGTCGGGCTTGTGCAATCACTAGCCCGCTGCGTGAGCGAGGGAACCCGGACAGCGATGTCCGGGAACAACCCAAACACTCACCCATCGTTCAGGAGCAAGCTATGTTCGGCGAAAACATGAACCGTCGCGACCTGATGAAACTGTCCGCCGCCGGCGTCCTGGGATTCTCCGCTTCCAACTGGCTCAACGTCCTTGCCGCCCACGCTGCGGAAGAACGCGTTCAATCCAAGAACTGCATCCTCCTGTGGATGGCTGGCGGTCCGAGCCACAAGGACACCTTCGACCTGCGTCCCGGCACGGCCCAGGGCGGCCCGTTCCGCCAGATCCAGACCAACGTCAACGGCATCCAGATCAGCGAACACTTCCCGCAGCTTGCTCGCCTGATGAACCATGCAGCGATCATCCGCAGCATGAGCACGCCGGAAGGCGCCCACGCCCGTGCGTCCTACAACATGCACACCGGCTATCGCGAAGGGCAAGGCGGCATCGTCTATCCGTCGATCGGCGCCATCGCGTCCAAGGAACTCGGCAGCGAATCGGCCGCCATGCCGAATTTCGTCTCCATCGGCCAGCGCAGCTACGGCTCCGGCTTCCTCGGCGCCCGCCATCAGCCGCTGATCGTCAATGACCCCGCTCGCGGCGTCGAAAACCTCCGTACGGGCGTCAACCAGGCTCAGTTCGATAGCCGCGTCGGCCTGCTGGAAGAACTCGAACAGGGCTTCCACTCGACGCACAACGCGGCCACCGCGCAGGCGCACCGCACGACCATGAACCGCGCCGTCACGCTGATGCGCGACACCGGCACCCGCGCGTTCGA
>DASRSQ010000338.1:0-11849 GCA_035656475.1 Gemmataceae bacterium
TCACCCCCTTCCCCTCTCCCAGAGGGAGAGGGGAGCCGAAAGCTCATAAATCCGTCAAGAACGACACCATGAACATCGGCTGCGTCCAGTTCGATCCCAAGCTCGGCGACCACGCCCGCAATCGCGCTCGCGCCGACGCGATGCTCGCCAACATCTCGCCCGACTCACTGCAATTGCTAGTCCTGCCCGAGATGGCGTTCACCGGCTACTGCTACAAGGATCGCGCGGAAATCGAGGCGCACTGTGAAGACGCCGAGCATGGCCCGACCGCGGAATGGTGCCGGGCAACCGCGCGACGGCTGCGCTGCTTCGTCGCCTGCGGCTTCCCCGAACGCGGCGAGGCGGGCCGACTCTATAACTCGAGCTTGCTCATCGATCCGCACGGCGTGACGGTGCATCGCTATCGCAAGCATTTCCTTTACTACACCGATGAGACGTGGGCGACCGAAGGGGCAGGCTTCGAGTGCAAGGACATCGACGGCCTGGGCAAATGCGCGTTCGGCATCTGCATGGATCTGAATCCGAAGCAGTTCAAGGCGCCGTTCGATCGCTACGAATTCGCGTCGTCGCTGTTCGCGCCGCCATTGCAACATCATGAAGCGTATCAAGCGGACAGGCATCGGCTCGATGCAAATCTCGTCATCCTGTGCAACAACTGGCTGCGTTCGCCGGCGGACAAGGATACGCCGGACGATGTGCATGATGGATTTCTGCTCAACTACTGGGCGGACCGATTGCGGCCGGTGCTGGGGTTGCCGGTGGTTTTTGTCGTTGCCAATCGCGTTGGCGTCGAACGCGGGACGCGCTTTGCCGGGGCGTCGTGCGTTATTGATCTGCGGACGCGGACGATCCTCGGCAGCCTCAATGGCAGCGAAGAAGGTGTGCTGATTGTACCCGACGTGCCGGAGTATGGAACATGACGAAGCGCTTGCAAGGCGTGTTGCCAATCGTGCACACGCCGTTGACGGATGCGGACGAGATCGATGTCGCCACGCTGCGGCGCGAGATCGACTGGGCGTACGCCCAGGGGGCGGATGGCCTGGGCACCGGCATGGTCTCGGAGCTATTACGGCTCACGTTCGACGAGCGGATCGCGCTCACGCATCACATCGCCGAGATGAGCGCCGGCCGCGGCGCGGTGTTCGCCGGCGTCGGCGCGGAGAGTACGAAGCAGGCGCTTGTCTACGCCAAGGCGGCAGAGAAGGCGGGCTGCGATGCGGTGATGGCGGTGCCGCCGGTGATGACGGGGTTGCCGGAGGATCAGATCGTTGACTATTTCCGGGCCATCTCCGACGGGATTTCGTTGCCAGTGATCGTGCAGGACGCGTCGGGTTACGTCGGCAAGGCGATTCCGCTCGGCGTCTATGTGCAGCTTCTGGATCACTACGGCCCGGAGAAGATCGTGTTCAAGCCCGAGGCATCGCCGATCGGGCCGAACTTGTCGGCGTTGCGCGATGCGACCGGCGGCAAGGCACGCATCTTCGAAGGGAGCGGCGGCATTCTGCTCGTCGACAGCTACCGACGCGGCATCGCCGGCACCATGCCGGGCATGGAGCTGCTCGACGGCATCGTCGCCCTGTGGAAGGCGCTGCAGCGCGGCGACGATGCGGCGGTTTATCGCGTGTACTATCCCATCTGCGCGATCGTGGCGTTGCAACTGCAGGCCGGCCTCGATGGCTTCCTCGCGATCGAAAAGGACCTGCTTGTCAAACGCGGCGTCTTCCCGTCGGCACGGCGGCGCAAGCCGTACGCATGGGATCTCGATCCCGAGACGGCGGCGGAAGTGGATCGGTTGTTTGCGCAATTGATGGCGGCGATCCAGCGCTGACCCGCGGCGGTCCAATCACTGGGGCTGTTCTTGCAAAAATGACCGCAGCGACTCGAAGAACGGCTGCGGCAATGGGTCGTTGTGCCCGTGCCCTACGATGGGGAAGAATCGCTTCGGCTCGTTCGCGGCCTCATAAAGCCGTTCGCCATGCGCGAACGGGATCAACCGGTCGTGCGTGCCGTGGGCGATGAATACGGGGCGGCGACAGGAGGCGAGCTTGTCGATGCTGTTGAAGCGATTACGCATGATTGCTCGCTTCGGCACCGGCAGCCACCAGTACAAATCGGACGCCACGTCGGGCAGCGAGGTGAAGGTCTTGATCAGGACGAGGGCGCGATGCTCCTTGCGGCTTGCCAGGTCGGTGATGACGCCGCCGCCGAGCGAGGCGCCGTAGAGTAAGATCTTTTTCGAAGCGAACTTTTTTTCATCGGTCAGCCAGACATAGGAGGCGTCGGCCGCATCGTAGCAACCCGCCTCGCTTGGGCTCCCCTCGCTTTTGCCGTAGCCGGGATAGTCGATGATGAGGACAGAGACATTGAGAAGGGCGCGGATTTTGAGGATGGACCCGCCGCGATGGCTGAGGTTGCCCGCGTTGCCGTGGCAGTAAAGGAGAGCCTCGTCGGATCCAGGGCAGTGGCAGTACCAGGCATGGACGCGTGTGCCGTCGGCGCCGGTGAGATAGACGTCTTCAATGTCGGCATGAGGCGCGTTGACCCAATCTTGCTCGGCAGTGTAGGGATGGTAAACCAGCTTGTTTTCAAAGAACAGAAGCATTGCCACCATTCCCACGTAGCCGACAAACAGGTAGCCAATTGACCGCACCCAGGGCTTTGCGATCAATCCAGGTGTTGACATGGTATTGATCCTCGTTCCCACGCGGAGCGCGGGAATGAGGTGGCGCCAGGTGGCAATTCTACGCCGGCTGCGGCGACCGGCGGCGGCGCCACATCGCCCATGCCGCGGCGCCGACAATGCCCGTCCAGCAACCGATCGGCAACCAGTCCCCCGCCAGGGCATAAAAGCTGACGCGGGTGTCGATCGGCACCGTCGCCTTCAAGACGCCCATCGTCTGCTTCATCGTGTGCCAGTCGGACGGCGCGAAATCGAGAACGCGGTCCTGGAACTCGTCCGTCTGCACGACCCAGACCGGCGGTTTGCCATCGTGACGCGTCGGCTTGAGCACCCGGCCGTTGCCGTCGATCACCGCGGACACGCCCATGTTGACGGCACGCACCATTGCTCGCCGGCACTCGATGGCGCGGAATCGGCTTACCGCGAGATGTTCCTCGTGTTCGCATGAGCCGTCGAACCAGCCGTCGTTGCTGATGTTGACGAGGAAGTCGATCGGCGGTCCATCGCTCGACTCCGACAGATACTGGCGAGCCATGAACGGGTCGGAGTCCTCATAGCAGATGAGCACGCCGAAATGATACTTGTTGAGTTTGAAGCGCGTGAGGTGTTCGCCAGGCTTGACGCTGAAATCGTAGTCATACGCGGAGAAGACCTTCATGAACGGGAGCCAGTCAATGAACGGCACGTATTCGCCGAACGGGACGCGATGGATCTTGTCGAAGCGGCCGTCGATCTCGCCGTGCCGATCGATGAGCAGCGCGGTATTGGACTTGCGCCACTTGCCATTGGCCTCGAGATCATTGCCATTGATGCCAACGAGATGCGGGACGCCGGTGAAGCCAGCGAGTTCCCGGAAGCGATCGCGCATCTGAATCTCGGCGTCGCGCCATTCGCGCCAGTTGCGTGGCTTCTTTCCGGCCGGCTCCTCGGGTTCGTCGTGCAGCTTGACCGACATCTGATACCATTGGCTCGGGAAGCTGGTCTCGGGCCAGATGAGCAGATCGGGGGCTGGGGCATGGTTGAGGGCGGCCCGGTTGCACAGGTCCCGGAAATGCTCGGTCACGGTCCGCAGCGAGTGTCCATCGGTCTCGGGCCTGGCGGTGTTATCGCGCAGCCGCTGATCGAGATTGCTCTGCAGCATGCACACGATCGGCCCATCCTGGAACCGGTCCTGCTGCATACGATATTTCCCGTAGGCGAAGGTCGCTGCCAACACGAGCACCAGCGCTCCGCCTTCGAGGAGCAAATTGCGGCGAAACAGCCACTCCGCGAACACGCTACGATTGAAGACATCGATGCTCGCGTAATAACGGTACGGCTCCAGCTCCGTCTGGGCGAACCACTGGCGGATCTCCGGGAACTGCCAGGCGCAATCGAAAATGAACGCATTGACGGCGACCACGACGAAGCTGACGAGGAAGACGCCGCCGATGTCGGCGATCTGGATCATGGGCAGCGTATCGTGCTGGGTGTGGGCCAGGAGGTACCAGGGAAAGCCGGTGAGCAGCCAGCAGCGCAGCCATTCGAAGCCAACCCAGACGGCTGGCGCCGACACGATCATCGGCACATGCCAGCGTTCAAGCCGGCGCAGGCAGAAGAGGGCGGCCGGGAAAAAGAGGGCGCAATAGACGCTGAGCGCCGGCCAGGCGGCGTACATCATGTCGTCGGCGACACGCATCCAGTGCAACGCCGGCACGAAAAAGCAGATGCCGGTGAGCCCGGCAAACAGATACGCGAGCTTCGCGGGAATGCGCGCCCGGACCAGCAACAGGAACGGCGTCAGCGCGAACCAGCCAAGATAGGCGCCGAGGGCAACCGGATGGAAGCAGGCCCACAGCAGCGTGCCGCCGCCGAGGGAGGCAGCGAGAAAAAGGTAGAGGGCAGCGCCGCGTTGCACGGGAGCCGGGGGATGTGCCGGCGCCGCGGAGGGCTGCCAGCGCCGCGCGAGATCGTTGAGTTCGGTGATTGCTTCCGTGGCCGGATTCATCCGACGAGTTCCCATGGCCATGCGTCACCTCCGTGTGATACCTGGATCATCCCGCCCGCTCCGCGTACAGGAATTCAGTCGATCTCTTCCATGCGCAGCACCGCGATCCGCTCTCCCGGGCGCACGGTGCACTCGCCTTCTGGCAACACCGCGAACGCGTTCGCCGACATCGTCCCGCGCAGGTCCGGCGAGCCGAACCACGCCAATGGCTCCGCGCTGAAACCGGCATCGCTGTGCGACAACCGCACCGGATAATACAGCGTCCGGTCCGTGCGGTATGGCAAATCCTTCGTCAGCGTCGCCGACACCTGCGACGGCCCGGGCGGCAGGCCGCGCATCACGCGCAACGCCGAGCGCACGAACACCTCGAAGCAGACCAGCGATGCCACCGGATTGCCTGGCAATCCAAACACGAGTGCCCCCCTCTCTTCCTGGGAGAGGGGTGGGGGGTGAGGGCTGCACACGCCGAACAGGAGCGGCTTGCCGGGCTTCATCGATATCTTGTGAAACAGCGGCTTCACGCCCAGCTCTGCCAGGACGCCCGGCACCAGATCGAGCTTGCCCGCCGACACGCCGCCTGACAGCAGCAGCACATCCGACCTCAACCCTTTCGCAATCAGCGAGCGCAAATGGCCGATCTCATCGCGCGCAATGCCGAGAAAGCGCGGCGTCGCGCCCGCGCGGGCGGCCTGGCCGACCAGCATCGGCCCATTGCTGTTGCGAATCTGTCCCGGCCCCGGCTGCTGCGATGGGTCGACCAACTCGTCTCCCGTCGGCAAGATCGCCACGCTCGGCCGAGGCTGCACCTTCGCGCTGGTGCGTCCGACCGCCGCGAGCAATCCGAGTTCCTGCGGCCGAATCCGTGTGCCCGCGCGCAACACCGTCTCGCCCACGCGCATCTCGCGGCCGCGCGGCAGCACGTTCATCCCGCTCGCCGGACGCGGCTCATTCACGCGCACGCTCTGCCCTGCGATCTCGCAGCGTTCGATCATGACGACGGCGTCGGCTCCGCCTGGCATCGGCGCTCCGGTCATGATGCGCGACGCCTGCCCGGCTGCCACCGTCCTCGTCGGCGTCTTGCCAGCCGGAATCTCCTCGATGATCGTCAATTCCGTCCGCCCGTCGCGCAGATCGCTCGCACGCAGGGCGAAGCCATCCATCATCGCTTTGTCGAACGGCGGCAGATCGAGATCGCTCGCAATGTCTTCCGCCAGCACGAGACCAAGCGCATCCGGTCCGAGCGTCGCCGTGGCCGCGGGCAGCGGCCGGACGTTCTGTAGGACCATTTCCAGAGCTTGCGCAACCGTGAGCATGCGGGGATTTTATCATGACCATGTTGTTTGTGCCTAGCCCGTTTATCAGCCGCAACGCCGCAGGCGTGCGCGTCACAGCAATGCAAAACGCGATCAGCGGCAACAGTTCGGGTCAGCGTTTCTGGTCATTGAGCCGGGCGAGGTAGCGCTCAGCAATCGGGCGTTCGGTGAAGTAGAAGCCGTCGGCCTGGTCGAGGGCGCGCTGGAACAACGTGCGGGCGAAATCGGTGTTGCCGGCTTCCAGGGCGACGATGCCGCGCAGCGTGATGGTGTTGCACATCTCGTTGTACTGCGTTTGCATCACGTCGCTCATCTTGTTCATCGCGCTCAAGGGGGGTATCGACTGGAGGACAAAGGCCTGGGCAATTGCGGCGTTGGAGCCCACGCACGGCGCCTGCATCAGGCAGGGGACGAAGCCGGACAACGCAGTCGCCGATGTGTTGCGCGCCTGCCTAGTTCCGTCGCGCAGGGTGCCTTCCAGGGTCGCGAGCGCCTTTTCCATCGAAGCGTAGTCCCCCAGCGCCGCGCCGGCATAGAAAAGGTATTCCGCGTAAGAGTCCGGCGGCAGCCCTTTCTTGACGCCCTCCTGCTGCAAGCCCTCCATGACCATGTCCGCCTGCCCCGCACTGAGCAGCAGGCGATACTGCAACAGCAACGCCGTTCGCTGGGCCTGCGGCGTAAGCGCCTCGACGTTGAGTTCCGTCGACAGCATCTCCAGCGCCTTCTTGCCGAGGCCAAGCGGACTGCGCATGCGCTGCCCCTTCACCACTTCATCAATGCCCTCGTTGGCGGCAACGTACGCCTTGCCCAGGATGATTTCATCCGCCTTGAGATTGGCGGGCATGTTCGAGGTCAGCTCCTTCCACTTCGCGACGCGTTGCCGAATTGCGTCTTCCCAGAATTTGATTTGCGCTTGCTGGCGCTGCAAGGTGGCGTCCAGGAATTGCCGTTCCTCCTTGTTGGCCGGCTTGATGCTTTGCATCAGTTTCTCGGCGATCTGCAAATGATCCAGGGCAAGATCAAAGAGCTTTTCCCGCAGGTACAGGTCAGCCAGACGCTGGTGGTAGTCGGGATTGTCCGGCTTGAGCTGTACCAGGGCGCGCCGGGCGGTGAGCACCTGGAGATGGCGCATGCGCGAGCGCAGACTGCCCGGGACATAGATATTGCCGACCCAGTAATCCTCCTGGGCCTGACGGATCAGTTCGACGTCCTCGATCAAGCCCAACCAGCAGCGTGCTTCGAGCGGATTCTGGGCGACGGCCTGGCGCGTGGTGCGCATCATCAGGATCGGCAGCGCCGCCGGGCCGTTCTCCGCGCGAGGCATGAACGTCAACTGCTCGCCGGTGACCGCCATCCCGGCGGCCAGCGGCATGCCGCCGGGCAACGCCTGTGGCCCGCTCAAACCCATCAACACGCCAAAATGAGCGACGTGATAGACAATGGCATTCAGGTGATTGCCCGCCAGACTGTAACGCTCCCGAAGCAGCACGCGCTTGTACACACCCGACGGCACCGGCCCAATGCCGTCCAGGTATAGCGCGAGAAAGCCCGGCGTCGCGGGCGCCATCGTGCCCCCCTCCGGCGGACGCTGGTCCTTCGCCACCTTGCCGAACGCCGCCCTGTTCCAGTCCACATTGGCCTGGTCGTCCGGCCAATGCCGGTTCGGACCGGCATAGGAAAAGAGGACGAGATAATTGTCCCCGTCGCGCTGCCGCCAGGTATCGGAGTCGAGCCACCATTGCAGGTAGCTCCCATCGCCGCCGCGCGGATCGCGGCGAACCAGATTGGTCAGCGTCACCTGGTCAATATCATGAGCGGCGAAGTATCCCTTCCATTCGGCCGCGTCGTGCCGGGAAAGAGCATTGTCCACCTTGAGGTACGCCGCCGCCCGGCCGGTGTAGAGCGCCAGCCGGCTGTCCATGCCGAACTTCACTTCTGGAGCGAACCAGGGCAAATAGTCGGCAATGTCGTAGCTCGTGGTGAACACGTTCTTGCATTCGCCATGCTTCTTGAGGTCATTCAGTGCCTGGGCCACGTGCAGCAGCGACGGATTTGGCCGCACGTCCCAGCCGACATGGCGCGCCGAGGTGAAGGCGAAATCGCTCGGCCCCTGCAGCCAGCCGGGCCAGGCGAGATACAGCAGCATCAGGACGAACGGGATCGAGACCACGCGGGCCAGGTTCAGGCCGCGTCCGCGCCGATCCATGGGAACGTTGCCGACGGTTTGCTGCCAGTCGAGAAACTCGCCGAGCGTCATGGCCGTGAGCGGCGCCGCGACGATGGCGAAAAACGGGATCAAGCGAAACGACGCCAGGGCCAGGACGCCAAACACTAGCCAGAGAAGGAATCGGCCGATGTGAAACGAAGGCGCCCCGGGCTGCGGCCTGATGCGTGCTGTCATCGTGAAGCCGAGCAAGCTCAGCACGATCAGCGGGATGAACGCATAACCGCTGATGTTCTTGCCATGCCGGGCGTCCGTCCAGTATGCCGAGGAAATCGTCGGGATCGTCCAGATCGAATCCCCCGAGCTGCGCTTCAGCTCGGCCACCGTTCGTCCCGCGCCGACCACCGCGTCCGGCAATCGCAACGGCGACCAGTCCGTCACCTTCACCACCATGTACGCCAGTTCCGGCGGCAGCTGGAACACGCGCACGTGATACGGATTGATCAAGCACGCCAACACGCCGGCGCCAAACACCAGCCCCAGCGTCCGGCCAGGCACCACCCGCGCCGCCGGGAACCAGCGCGTCATTCCCGCGCCGGCCCAGCATAGCCCCAGCACGATCGGCCCAAGGATGAACCACGCATCCAGATTCGCCCACAAGGCGAACAACGGCGGCAGCGCCCACAAAATCTGCGGATTCGGCGCCTGTTCGTCCGCCGATGCATGATTGAAAAAGCCGGCCCGACTCAGCACGAACAACGTGATCGACAGGAACAGGAACGACACGACGATCGGCTGCAACAGCAGGTACGGACTGACGATGATCGCCGTCAACACCAGGGCGATCAGGACGAACCAGCGATTCGTGTCGTTCCAGCCGATTCGGCTCAGCAACAAGATTGCGAGGGTGAACAGAACCGCCTTGATGGCGACCAGCGTCAGCCCCCACGAATCGCCGAACAATTCGTGAAGCTGATACAACGTCCACGAGTAGAGCCAGGACTGATGCACCCAGAAGGACGCAGGCTCATCGGTGTCCGCTTCGGTCAGCCATGAATAGGGATCGACGCCAAAGGTGAAGGTTCCCTCGCTGATGCTCTTGCCGATCGCCAGGTGCGACCAGACATCCGAGTTGGTGGCGACGAACGAACCGAGGAGAAAGGTCAGGACGAGCAGCAAGCCAAAGACCACCAGATCAATCTTGAGCGGCCAGGTGGCAGGCATCGTTTCGACCGACGGCGTGATCGGCGCCTCCGGAGGCGGCGCTGTCGGCGCCGCCGGCGCGGGTGTTTGCTCCATGATCGCTTCTTGCGGAGCCGGCGCCGCCGGCGGATTCTCGGGGACCGGATTGCTCGTCGGCTGGTCTGGGCTCGGTTCACTTGCCATGATGCGATTCACTCGATGGATGTTGCTCAAGCTCCGCTCACCTCGTTCCCAAGCGGAGTTTGGGAACGAGAGGACGCGCTGTCCCCGTTAGGATATGTCCACGCAGCTTCGCGGCCCCCTCTCCCTCTGGGAGAGGGGTTGGGGGTGAGGGCTGAACTATCAGCGACTGGTGCTTCCGCCCTCACCCCCGGCCCCTCTCCCAGAGGGAGAGGGGAGAAATATCCCCCGGCCCCTCTCGGAGAAATACGACGTCCAAATCGCCGCCCGACCTCGTCTTATTCTGGGGTGTCTCGCTATTCGGATTTCCCCGATCGCGTTCCCAACGTACAATAGCGTCCATGGATCCGCATTCTTCGCCGCTGGAGAATTCCATGCTCTCAATGCTTCGCAAGGCTGCACGCCCCTCGGTCCTTTTCGCCGTCGCCCTCTCGGCTGTCATCGGCTTCTCCGTCTACATGCTGACGCAGGCCGCATCGGCCGACGCGCCAGGCGCCCGCTTGACGCTCGCCGCCCAGGACCGCGAACGCCCCGAAGCCCCCGATCTCGTCGGCGGCGTCGCCTGGCTGAACACCGAGAAACCCATCAAGCTTGCCGACCTCAAGGGCCGAATCGTCATCCTCGACTTCTGGACCCTTTGCTGCATCAACTGCATCCACACATTGCCCGACCTCGCCAAGATCGAAGCTCGCTACCCCGGCGTGGTCGTGGTCATCGGCGTCCATTCCCCGAAGTTCGATCGCGAGAAAAAGACCGAGAGCATCCAGAAGGCCATCCTCCGCTACGAAATCACGCATCCTGTCGTCAATGATGCCGACCACAAAATCTGGAAGGCCTACGGCGTCCGCTCCTGGCCGACGCTCGCGGTGATCGATCCCGATGGCAAGTTCGTGGGCGGTCTATCGGGCGAAGGAAACTATGACATACTCGATCGGGCAATACAAAGGCTCATCAAGGAACACAAAGGCAAGGGGCTCAAGGAAACGCCGATCAACTTCAAGCTCGCCAAGGAGAAGGAAGTCACGCCTCTCTTCTTCCCGGGCAAGGTGCTCGCCGATGCTGCCTCGGGGCGCATTTTCATCGCCGATAGCACGAACCACCGTATCGTCATTACGACGCTGGAAGGCAAAAAGATCGCCATCGCCGGCTCGGGACGCGAAGGCTTCAAGAACGGCAAGTTCGCCGAGGCCAAGTTCAGCGACCCCCAAGGCATGTGCCTCGATGGCGACACTCTCTACGTCGCTGACCGCAAGAATCACTCCATTCGCGCCCTCAACCTCAAAGATCAAACCGTGAAAACGGTCGCTGGCACTGGCGAACAGTCGCACAGCCGCAAGGGGGGCAAGGCGCTTCAGACCGGCCTCAATAGCCCGTGGGACCTGCTCCTGAATGGCAAGAAGATCTACGTCGCCATGGCCGGCCATCATCAGATCTGGGAATTCGATCCCGCTGCCTCCACGGTCGAACCTTTCGCGGGCAACGGCATCGAAGATCTCGCCGACGGTGCGCTCCAGCCCAACAACTTCTCACGCGGCTCCTCCTTCGCCCAGCCTTCCGGCCTCGCCACCGATGGCAAACAGCTCTTCGTCGCCGACAGCGAAATCAGCGCCATCCGCGCCCTTCCGCTCCCCCCCGCCGAAGGCAACGTCTCCACCATCGTCGGCGAAGGCCTCTTCGAGTTCGGCGACAAGAATGGCAAAGGCCCCGCCGTCCGCCTGCAACACGCCCTCGGCGTCGCTTACCAGGCCGGCAAACTCTACGTCGCTGATACCTACAACAGCAAAATCAAGATCATCGACCCCGTCGACAAAACCTGCGATACCTACCTCGGCGAAAAAGAGAAAATGTTCAACGAACCCGGCGGCCTCACCATCTCCGCCGGCAAGATGTACATCGCCGACACGAATAATCACCGCATCCAGATCGTCGATATGAAGACGAAGGACGTCACGACCCTCCGCCTGCAAGGCGTCGACCCCGTCCGCCGCGACGTGGTCATGACCAAGGACCCGGAGAAGAAGTGACCGCCGCGATTGACAAAAGCCGATGATCTGTTAACGAGCCGCGACCATGAGGGAGCGCACCCGCCGTCGCGGTTCGCCGATTCCACCCTTCGGGCGCTCGCCAATTCCGCGAGCGCCGTTTCTCATCAAGGTGTGTCAGGAATGAAGGCGCCTATCTCGATCTGTCGAGTTTCTCTTTGGCTTTTGGCGGCGACGCTGTGCATGCTGTCCCCACAGAATGCGCCTGCCCAAGGGAAGCCCGAGCCCAAGCTCGAAGACCTTGTTAAGTTCAAGGTGCGAGTCGAACCTGAGGATCCGT
>DASRSQ010000339.1:0-23691 GCA_035656475.1 Gemmataceae bacterium
CTGTGCCATCTTGAGCCGATTCGCCATCGTCGTCCCCTCCAAGTTGGAACTTGGAGGTGAACATACGATTGGGAATCCTCCCTCAAAGTGGCTGGTTTTCAGGCGCAACTAGGTGGCTGGTTTTGGGCGCAAGATGACAATCACGCGCCCAACCATCGGGGGCGAACCCCTGCACACCGAAAGTATCAGCGCGACCTTCCGACTTTGAGCGTACGAAACCAGACGGCTCCTCACCATGCGATGGAACCTGTCGTTCTAGTTCACCCGACGTTGTTATCACGCCGCCGATTGTCCGATCGGTCGTAACCCCTCTCGTTGATAGCGAAGCAGTTCCTCATGGCTGATGACCCACGACGTGAACGCCCCCCGGCCCGAAAGCCGCTTTTCAGCTTTGATGCGAGCGTGCCGGCACCACTCGCGGCAGGTGAATTCCGCGCGGCCGACGATACGGGCAAACTCCTCGACGGAATACCACTCCCGCAGTTGTTGCCGCTCGACCAGGACCGCGAGCAGCGTTTCGATTTTCTCAAGCCGTTCTTCCAGAGTCATGTTGCACCAAACCCTTTTTGACGGACATTTTCTGAACGCATTGAAACACCGCGGCGGCGGCGAACGGTGCGCTGCGGCGGGCGTCCCTCCAAATCGTGCGAAGACCCACCTCACTTTGCGTCATTGACTTTCCGTTTTAACCGACGTCGGCGCGGCATCGGCAAAGCCGCGAATCCGCGTTACTCCACGGCTTGTCCTCCCGTCATGGAGCCCGAAAGGAGATGTCCGGGCCGGCCCGCCCGGCCGAATCACCCCTTCGCATCAGTCCACTCCAGTTTCTCGCGCCAGCGGCTTTTTCTTCATCGGGTCCGACTTCTTCACCGATTCCACGTGCCACCGGCCGACCATCGGCACGAGCACGTGTTCCAGTACGGCGTGCAACCCCTCCGGGTTTCTCTGCACGTGCCGCGCGACGCGGTGGAGCGCCAACGCGGCCAGACTCGCGTAAAGTGCACTGGTGGCGATGAATGTAAACAATGCAACGGTCATGATCTAATTCTCCTCTGCGGAATCTGTTTGCTCCGATGATGTGACAGAAGGGAGGAGAACTCCTCCCCTGAAATCGTAGTTGCGCCGGCCTGCTCCCCAGGAGTACCAACGTCAGAATGACGCCGATCACGATCACGTTCGCCAGAGTTCGCGTACCCTGCGCATCCGGCTGCCGCACCGGTCGGAGGTGTACACAACCGGCGCCGGCGTGCTCTTCGGAGTTCCCGTCAAGGCTCTCGCCTGGATGGGGATCTCGAAACATTGCGTGCATTTCGGACACTTTCGATCTCGGCCCCGCAATCGGGCCGGGGTTTTCAAAGACGCCTTGCAATGTGGACAGGAAAACTGAACCATCATTTGAACACGCTCCATTGCTCAGCACCTTTTTCAAGAAAAGTATGTGGCCTTAATCCCAAGCCGAAGCCGGAGCCGCCACGCACGGCCCCGCAGCCGACGAGTAGTAGCTACCGATCAATACCACGGTCCAGACCCCGATCTTGATCGCGTCCCTGCGACTGATTTCCGCGATCCGCGTAACCGTCGAGCATGGCATTGAAGCCATGCACGGTGCCCACATCCTGCGTCACCTGGGCCTGCGTCGGCGTGGCAATGGTGCCGGGCTCCTCGTGAGTGGCGGTGATGCCGTTCCACGGATTCAGAACCGCGTTTTGCAAGTCCTTCAAGCCTCGGCGCCACTCGCCCCAAAGTACGCTTGACGTGCTCGGACGCGTGCTGGTTTCCCGATCATCCGCCATGGTCATACCCTCCAAAATAGAATTGGGCGATTTGAAACGCGTTAGTAATCGTCGCGGCGCCCGTTATGCAAATCGCTGTAGAAGCGGGCTTCGATGTCCGCATCGCGCATGGCCTGCTTGCGGTTGCGGATGGACTGATCATCAAGGGACTCGACGATAGCGATGGCGACCGCCCCAATCGCGATGAAGCCGCCAAAAGCAGGAATCACACTGCCCACGGCCAGGCCGACGGCGAAGAGGAGACATACTTCCAACAGCTTCGCCGTACTCGGACGCATAAAGGGCAAGAGCTTCCAGACCAGCGGATCGCCGCTGTAGCGGGAGTGCATTTCCACCCCGCGCGCTTGAACTATCGCCGTGCGGATGCGCTGGATTAGCACGACGACGATCCACACTAGGAAGAACAGGATAAGTTCCGGGCAGCCCACGAAGCCGCAGAACATCCACATGATGATGATGGCCAAGACGCCGCGAATTCCGAGCGCCGACGGCCCCAGGTTTACTCGCAGAAAGGGCAGGAAGCACCACGCCCATCCCGATGCGAGCAGCAAGACCGCGTTGAACGAGGTCCGCATGCCCGATTCTTCTTTCCCATGTTGCTGTTGCATGACTAGTCTCCAAATTTAGACATTAATGTTCTCAAACGACAGTTTTCGGCCTCTACATGTGAGAGTGCCGCGCGCTCGGGTCAATCAATCGTCCGAGCAATGCGTCCAATCACCTATGGCTTTCCGGACGCGCCGCGAATCCGGGAATTCAGCTCTTTTTCCTTCGTCTCCAGAAGATCGAATCCTTCCTTCAATCGCTCGTAAACCTCCACGTATGCGTCGTGCTGTTGCTCCTCGCGCAGCAGTGAGGCGAAGATGCCCACGATCCCGATCGCCGTTCGACGAATGACATCGTGTCGAAGCGATTGGCTTTTCACCGTTGCCTCCACGTCACGTACTTGAACGACTGCCCATCCGAAAATGGCACGCCGTTCCGGATCACGATGCCATCGACGCAATTGCTGTTGGCACGGCCGCCCGTGCGTAGGTTGAAGAAGGCATTGGGTTGCAGGATTTCGCTGTAGGACGTATTAAAGCTGCCGGTGAACTTTGTTGTGCCGAACAGGTCGTCGTACACCTCGTGCTGCGGCGAGAATGATCCGCCGACAAAGGTCGTCACCGTCTTGCCCAGCTTGCTCGACGCCCACTCCGCCGTCACCGGGTCGCAGGAGTGGAAGATCGCGTGCCCGAAATTCGCAAGCAATGCCTCGGTCTGATGCCTTCCCGCCTGACGCATGGCGCTGTAATAGCCCGAAACCGATTGCGTAAGATAAATCATGTATCCCAGGTGCGAGCGGCATTGGGCCAGGTAGTGGGCATCGAAGGACGGGCAAATCACCTGCTGCGCTTCGTCGGCCCAGATGCCCACCGCCGTGTCGCCCGGCTTGGCATGCCGTTTGAGCACCGCGCGTTGGACCAGATATTTGAGTCCGACATTAACGATGGTCCCCTGCTCGCCGTGGACGCTGGAGGGAATATTGCACAGCACCGAGTATCCATCGAGCAGGTCATCGGGCGTGAACGTCGACTTACCCGAACACATTTCCCGGACGATCCCGGTGTTGAACAAATGGAGAAGGCCATAGACACCCGTCATGATCGACGAGCGGGTGCGGTCGTTCAGTGACGGCATTTCGCCAAGAAAGTACTCAATCGCGATGCTCAAATCATGTTTTTGCATCGGATTCTTGCGAGCGGCCATCGCCTTGCGGATGGTTTCGCAGTGGTACCCCTTCCGCCATTCCGGGTCGTGAATCTGCGCCGGCGACTGCGCGATGCCGGACAGAAAGACTTGCAGCGCCTGCGCTGTCACCTTGCCGGTCGCCAGCTTGGTTACGACGGTCGCGTTGTAGATCGCTCTGTTGCCCTCGTCCTCGAAAAACTTGTCACCTTCACCACCCTTGGCATCGCAGCTTCGCAGCGTCTCGCGCACCATCGCCATAAACTTGGCAACCTCGCGCGCCCCGCCGCCGGTTTTGCTGATGTAATCCAAATAGTTGCAGCAATGCTTGCCACCGGGCCTGAACTCCAGGAGACAATCCATGCGGTCAGCCTCGCGGTACATCCGACGCACTTCGCCGCGCTCTTCCGGCTTGGCCGCGCAGATGAGCAGAGCCGAGTTGCGGTCATTCACGATCGAACGCATCAAGGCAGCGCCCGACCCCGACGACTTCCCCGAGCCGGTCCGGCCGAACACCGCAACACTGTTCAGCAGGTCGCGCATCGTGAAGAGGTCGCGACGACCCTTCTCCCAAGAGAACAACTCGCGTTCGAGGGGGTCTTTCAAACCCCAATTAAACAAGCCGAACATGATCCCCACCTTTCTTGGCTTTGTCCTTCATCACTCGGACGAAGGTCTTGACATCGAGCGATTCATCACGGGCCTTCTTGGCTGCCTTCACCACGTCTTGCAGCAGCTCAATGGCGCCGTCGAGCGACAATTCCTGTCCCGCGAGCGTCACCGTCGCTCCGCCGGCGAGCGCGATCTTGAACCGGTCGAGCTTCACGCTTTGCAACGCGCCGTTGCTTTGCTTGCGACATTGCCGCTCCAGCTCATCGCGGCTGGCACCGCCGAGCTTGGCCGCGAGCAGCCCGGCCTGCTCGGCTTCGGGCGCTTTGCTGATGGCATACCAGTCCGACACGCCCAGCTTCCCCTCCTCCGCCGCCGCCTGCACCGGCTGGATACAATTCGACAGTGAAAGGATGCGCGTGAGCATCGACGGGTCGCGGTCGATCCGTTCGGCCAGCTCCTTCACCGTCGCTCCGGGGTTCATGAGGAGCCATGAGCGCGCTCCTTCGTACTGTTCAATCGGTTTCAAATCCGAACGATGCAGCGCCGAGACGAGCTGCATTTCCTTGACCTTCGCCGGCGAAAGCGGCTCGTCGGTGATGATCGCATCGAGCGTCGCGATGCCCACCAGCTTCGCGGCCATCCACCGCCGGTGCCCGTCAATCAGCAGCCCGTCAGGCTTGGCCAGCACGGGCACGATCTGTTTTTTCTTGAGCGATTCGCCCAGCATCTTGAGCTCCGCCTCGTCGAACGATTTTCGCGGCTGGGTCGGATCGGGTTTGAAGAAATCGACCGGCTTATTCGGCCACATCGCGGCCATGAGATCTCCTTTCACTGCGTTCAGATAATGACTGATCGGACAGGTATGGTTGTGCGTGCGTTGCCTAGGCCCGTGCCTGCAGCGAGAATCGCGGATTGGCATCGAAGCGCCCGGCGAACAGCGGGTCTTTCAGGTAATCGGGTCGCTGGCAGATCAGGCTGCCCTGTCCCTGGCGCAACACCAAGGCGTCGCAGCGCGGCATGCGATCTAGATCGCCCACCGGCTGCCCCGTGAGCTCACTCCATTCCGCTGCCATCTGGTGATTCGTGAAACCGAACGCCTGAAGCATGCCAGAGTTGTTCAGGATCGATTGCCAATCCTTGGGGTACACTTGCCGGAGCTGGCTCAAATCCTGCCAGTATGTATGAGTGATGAGTCCCGAGCCACGAAGCAGCGTGATAGCCGTTCGCAGCATGGGAAGTGCCCCCAATTGGGCGCATTCGTCGAGCAGAAATAGTGTCCGCTGTCGTGGCATTACTTTCCGTCGCATGACCGCAGTCAGCAGCGTACCGATCCACAGGCGAAGCAAAGTGGCGTGGCTATGCAGTTTGTCCGGAGGAATCACCAGGTAGATAGTAAGCGGCTTCCCATCGTGCACATCCTGAAGGGAAAACGACGACGACTGCAATGTCGCCAGCACCCGCTCACTGCCCAAGGCGTTCATGTAGCTACAGGCCATCGTGCGGATGCACGGCCGAGTTTTTTCCGCCGGCGCCGCGAGGTAGGCGATGAACTGCTCACGCGCCAGGCGGCGCCAGACTCCGTTGTCTTTGACCAAGTTGCCGATTCTCGCATCCATGTCATCGAGAAAGAGAGATTGCCGCAGGAATCCCAGATGCCGATTCGAGAGCATGCTCTGGTTGCAATCGAACCCCGCGATCACTGAAATAAATGCCGCCACCAGGCTGGTCGCGGATGTCTCCCAGTAGGGGTCGTCGCTGAAACCGTGTCCCGTCGCCAGTAACGAGGCGAGCATCTCAGCATCCGAATCCATGTCAGATCCAGGCAGGTCAAAAAGGTCAAACGGGTTCAGGCTGTCGCTGCGGCTGGTCACCAAATGAAACGGGTCAAGAACGACGACGCGGTGCCCCATTTCACGACGAGCTCGGCCAGTCACCTGGAACAGTTCGCCTTTGATGTCGATGACGATGACCGACCCGGAGTTGCATAGCAGGTTCGGGATCAACACACCTCTCCCCTTGCCGGAACCCGTCGAGGCACAGGTCAGGAGTGGCGCGTCGCCGTCATAGGTCACCGGCTCAGCATTGCCCCGACTGAAATCCCATCCGAGCAACAGTGTGTGCTCGAATCCCGTCGGTGTCCTCGGATTCGCCATCGGCGCAGGGCGATTGCGGAAAAAGTCCAGCATTGTTGCTCCATGTTCGAGAGTTCTTTGCCTTATTGCTCTAAGAAGCGAAGAAACAGATAGGGGCTACCGTTGCAAGCGGTAGCCCCCGACGGTCTGGCGACTATTGCCCGAGACGCTTTTTCGTGAGTTCGGTGACCCGGGCGAGCTCGCGCTCACTCAGATCGCTGAGACTCTTGTTGAAAAGCTCCTTGGCGTAATCGCAGGCGATGCCGTCCGCCTTCTCTTGTTCCTCCTGGCTCAGGTCGTAGTACCAGGCGAGCGTAATGCCGCCGCCAACGACCGCCATCCACCCCAACAAGCCGATAATAGGAAACATCCGACACCTCGCTTTGGTAATAAAAGATGCCGCCAACATTGACGGCATCGTGGGTGCTTCAGTGAATGTCAAGCGCGGCCCGATGACCTGCGGGGCGATCGGCGGTTTCAGTTGCTTGACCTTAATGAACTCGCCAAGCTGTCGCAGATTGGCTTCGTTGAACTGTTCTCTTTGGGGGCTTCTAATTCATAATTCACGCAGCGGATAACTTTGCGCTTGCCGGCTTCAAAACCCAGCCGCTGGCGTTTGCAGGACCCATCAGCAAGCGCGCCAGCCTTCCCAGGGAGATGCTCGCTGCTTCCAAGCGGTCCACGCGATCAACTTCCTTCAATTCGTCACGTACCCGTTTCAGGCGCTCTGCCAAATCGCCCTTCTTCAGATGATCGATAATCCGGCGCACCTGGGCCTGCGTGATGCCCGCCAGGTTTCCGGCTGCTTTATAACTGGCGCCGTCCAGCCAGGCACCGGCGGCGGTTGCTTCGACCGCGCTCATCCGCTCCAGGGCGGCGGCCAGCGCGTGCTTCGTCTGGGTAACCAGGACTTGAGCGTCATCCACCAACCTGGCAAATTCGCTTGAATCTTCTTCGGTGATTAGATCGTCCAGGATAGACCGCGTACCGGTCGAAGGAATAAAGCGGCCGTTCGAAACCGATTCTCGACGTTCGTCGTCTCTTTCGCCGACGAGCTCGTCCAATTCCGACATGGAAAGGAGAGGAGCGCACACCCGCTGCGCCAGCATCCTTGAACGCGCTGCTTGCCGGCGTAGAACGCCGAAAATGAATCTGCTTACCTCATTAAGGTTCTTGAAGCGGACATTCGGGCGTTTCGCCTCGCGCCAAAGCGCAATGACAGCTTCCTGCTGCCAATCCTTGTTATCCGAGACGCGTTCATCTACCTCCCCCTTCATACGGCCACGCACCCACATGCTCATGTACCCAACCGCGGGCAGCACCTCGCCCAGCACTTGGTTTAGGTCGCCAGCGGGTAGTGTCGTCGCCTCCGCGAACACCGTAGCGGGCGAAGGCGTGGGAGCGACCGGTGCAGGCGACGCTTCAACGGGATTATCGGGTCCTGGATCATCGACAACTCGGCACTTGACCTGGCTCAGGCCGAGTTTTCGTGCCGCTTCGAGCTGAATCCCTTCTCGGCCGTAGATTCCGGGATCGCGCGAGACGACAAGATACTTTCCGCACTTCACATCGAAGCGCACGGCCATAGGCTCCAAGTCCGGCCTACGCATGTCGATGCAGGCGAATGCGAAGAGATCGATCGGATCGATCGGCTCCCGCGGTATCGGGGCGAAATCAAGTTTGGTGATGTCGATCAGACAGATGGAGTTTCGCATAGTTTTCTTTCCGTTTTGTTCGGGCGGACCGCCCGTGTTGGGTTCGAGAACGAGCGGCGCGCTTCTTTCAGCGCAAACGCTGAAACAATGCTTCGTCTTGAATTGCTCTGGTGTGCCGCCGTGAACCGGCTCATCGTGAGGTGGCCGTTCTATCGTCGCCGACTGATCAGATTCCGCGTTTGGCTCTTCCTTTGATTCACTGCGATGAGCCATGGATAAATCGCACCCTTGGCGTTGTTGTTCGTAATTGTTGAATTGGTTACTCATCGATCATGCTCCTAGGGCGAAACCACACGTCGGGACAAGGCAAGCACAATGCGCGCAGGGAATCTGCGCGGGCGATTGACTCGCTTTTTTCTTGGGTTTGTCGGACGAGGCCTTGTTCGGCCGGCAGAGGTAGGTAATGCCGACTTGGTTGTTAAGGTGCCAGTTTGGCAGCGATTAAAGGACGAACCATCCACGGGCCACACTAGGTGCGGCTCTCTAACAATCGATTGAATTTAATAGTCGGTTTGGCTTGGGCTAAAGGAGTGCAGACATCCTATTAACAGCATCGCGAAAACGGAATGCCTTTGTCAAGAGCGGTTCCTTCCAACTCTACCTAAATAATACCACGTTGCGATCGTCGATCAAATCAGCCAATTCGAGAATTTCGTTTTACTTTTTGTTAATCTTTTGAGGGGATAATGTAAGAAACTGCCAATGCTCGACTTACGATGTCCGAACGCCTTACACCGTCCTTCATTGATGCCGCGTCTCTCCGGCATGCAACAGGTTTCATGGCCGATGCCAGGCGGATTCAGCGCGAGAGTGGACGGAAGCCAGGGGGTCAACATTTCCTTAGTGCTGAACTATTGACTAGGTCACGGAGAATATTCAGCGAAAGCCGCCTGCTTGCTGTCTTGGCTGAAGCCCCCTCGCCAGTTCCCGAGCACGTCCTACGGCATATTTGCGACAGCTTTGAAGAGATGTGTCGGCGTCGTAGAATTGAGGTGCAAGATTCACTTCGACCCTCCATATACCGATTGTTGGCGATTGAATTGGCCATCAATACACATCTATTCGAAGCGTCGCCTGAAAAAGTGGCCCCGGCCACGGTATACAACGGGTCGTTGGATTGCCTTTGGGAAATGTTTCCGCAGTTTTGCGAAATGCCCTATCTATTTCGGCAGGCGGCCACGGCCTATCCGTCAGATCCGGCTGGATACCTTAAGAAACTGCACGAGTCGATAAGTGAATTGGAGCGCGACGAGCGATTTGTGGAATTCCGTGACACGCCATCGGTGTTTCGAAACGCGGCCATCGGCTACCCGTCAGATCCGGCTGAGTTTCTTAAAAGTGTACAGCGTTCTATCAGGGAGTTGAACAGCAACGAGAAATTCGCCCAATTCCGGGATACACCGTCGTTGTTCCGGGCCGCCGCCGTGCACTATCCTTCTGATCCAGCTCGATACCTCGAACAAGTGCAGAACACGATTCGCGAACTGGAATCTGACGATGAACTCGCGGAATTCCGCGATACACCTTGGGTGTTTCGCGATGCGGCCCTGAACCACTCTGATCCGGCCGCGTTCCTGCTAAACGCGAAAAAAGTTATCGCCCAATTAAAAGCCGACGATCGCTTCATTGAGCTGCATGGCCGCGCACACACTCTTCGCGAGGCAGCCATACAGCATGGTGCCGACCCCGCTGCGTATCTACTAAGCCTTCTCAATACCGGCAATAAGCCGCCTGCCCCACATTCTAGTCGCCTGTCTTCACCGAAGGATTCATCTGCTACGCCGACCCGTTGACGTTCACATTCCCGCAAAGTACGTGTCGAGCGGTTGCAAGTGGCTCCAGTTATGATATAATGTTTTATGATCTTAAACTTTATGTCAAAACCAAGCCTCAAGCCCTGGAATCTCACCGACGCAGAGTGGTTAGAGCTTTCTGACCTGCTCGTGACTCCTCTACGATCTCCGCTTGGCGGACGGCCTCGCATTGATGAGACCCGCAGCCTTGCGGAAGCGTGCCACTACCGGTTGTTTCACTCCCAGCAAGTCGGATACCGGTGTTTCGGTTGGAATCACTTGCCCAAGAGATTTGGCGTATCGCCGAGCACGGCCAATCGTCGTTTTCGCGAGTGGTCAGCAAACGGCTCTTGGCATCGCTTCTGGCATGCCTTGCTCGCCTTTCGCAAGAATGCGCCCGCGTGGGCCGACATCTCTCCCGAAATGCCGCTAATCGAACCGCACCGCGTGCCGAAAAGCGAGTTCGCTAACCCACCAATCAGCAAGATCTTGAACGAGCTTGAGCGAGCCTACCAATGCTTCAACACGCAATTCTACGTAGATTCACTTCCACGCCACATTGC
This sequence comes from Gemmataceae bacterium, assembly GCA_035656475.1. Classification (GTDB taxonomy): domain Bacteria; phylum Planctomycetota; class Planctomycetia; order Gemmatales; family Gemmataceae; genus SIAQ01. Next base: position 10,337 of record DASRSQ010000339.1, read on the forward strand.
AATCGTTCTTGAGCCGTGTCCTCAATTGTGCAGGGGTTACTTTTGTTCTCGAATGTGGAAGATCGGCAACCGAAAGCTGGACCACATCGCGCTAAGCTATCAATCTCTCGGCGCCGAGGTCAACGATACGCTAGCGGTGCTACTTCACGAAATGGTCCACCTCCGCAATTCGCTATATGGCATTCGCGATTGCAACCACAAAAACCAATATCACAATCGCTACTTCCGAGATATCGCAAATCTGTCCGGACTTACCTGCGCTGGCCGGGACACGGCCCACGGATATGCGCGTACTTATTTGAGTGATGCCGGGCAAGCAGCGATCACAGCGATTGATCCGAACAGGGCGATTCTCAAATGGAAATTTGGCAAATAACCCGTCACTGATCATTAGCAACGAAGGCAAGAGCATGTTTTCTGCCCCATTCTATGAGCGCCTCGTGCGATTCAAACTCGGCAATGTCGATGCTTGCGATCGTCGGCCCCGATTCTCCGACCTGGCGGATTTCTTCCTTGCTCATTTCCTTGATCCATAACACGCGATGACGTTGCAAACCTGCATGAGTGAGATTGATCGCACCGTCATTCAGCGGCTTGGCCAGATTACTCCCCCGAATCAGCACGAGGTACACGAGATCGCCGGTGAATTTCAGCAGCAGCCCCTCTGATGGGTTGTACTGCCAGTTACCCATCCAGGCATAAGGGAACCAAATGCTATTGCCGTTTCGCAATCGGAACTCTATTGCGGCGGCATGGTCGCGAATGCCGCGAAGATAACCAAACGCTTTGCACGAGGCTTCGGCCACCTCCGATTCAGCTTCTCTGGCTTGCGAATAAGTTGCAAGCGCAGCCGGCGGCTTGGGCTGACCTAGCCGGTCGGGAAGTCTGGGCTCATCGATCATAATCCAGCCCTCGCTCACTTGTTGGGGATTTCGTCATATCACGCTGCGGCATGTTACTTCGCGAACCGAAAATCGATGGCCCGCGCGCATTTGGCCGTCTCTTGACGGCACGGATCTCCGGCTTCGCCGGCACACTGCCCGCGAGGTCCGTCGCCGACATCGGATCGTCGCGGCGGCTGGCAGCGTAGAGTAATTCTTCCTTACTATCGGTGAAGATGACCGCCTGATCGCGGCCGCGTGTCAGGGCCACATAGGCGGTTCGTTGGTTTGTCGCGGACAAGGACTCGCTTGCAATCGCCACGAATACCTTGTCCACCGTCTCCCCCTGTGACGTATGCGAGGTTACCGCGTACCCGTGCGTCAGGTGCCCGAAATCACGGTCGATGATCCAATCGTGGTCAACGATCAGGTCACCGCGTTTGTTGAAACCCTTGACGGTGAGCAATGCACCGTTCGCCAGCCGGTGTTTGCCCTCCTTCGTCTTGCCGCCGGCGGTGATGCGAATGCGATCCCCCGCCGCCATGGCCAGCTGCACCGGCCGGTATGCTTCGAACCGCTTCGCAAGCTCTGTCGGGGGCTTGTCGTTTTCAGCGACGATAAGGCGTGTCCCCTTCTTGTGGCCGATGGCATTCTGAAAAAACTGAATCATATCGCCCGGCTCGTATTGCGTAGCATCGGCCTTTTGCGCATCTGTCAGGTGAAGCGGTGCCCAGGCCTGCACAAGCCGCTCATTCTTGAGCTTGCCCTTTGTCTTGAGCTCCTCACGGATGGCATCGGTCGTGCGTTTTGCCTCGGCATGGGTGGGAGACACGATGAGGGCTGATTTGTGCTCGCCGTTTTTCTTCTTTTCGCGGACGGCCGAGAGATAGGCATCGGCCAGTTGCTTGTATCGCTCGCCGTTGGCCACTTCCCTGATCCAGTGCATCTCGTCGAATATCTTAAATGCGTCTTCGACGAGCCCTTCACTCAGCGCCCGTGCCGCTTTTTTATACTTGCCTGACTGACGCAGTATCTCGGTCACTTCGGCTACTTTCAAACCAGCCTTGTCTTCGAGCAGCTTCAGCGGCTCGCCTGCGGTGACGCTGCGGTGCTGCCGGCGGTCGCCAACCAGAAGCACGCGGGTTTTGAGGGCCTCGGCTTTCCCCAGCACGTCGAGCATATCTCTTGTGCCGAGTTGGCTTGCTTCATCGACAAGTATGACGCCGTTTCTCGCAGATTCCTGCATGGCTTCGTCCTTGAGAAACCTGGCCACCGTGTTCGCCTCGGCGAATCCGGCCTGCAATTTCAGCACGTCCTTGGCCCGCACCGATTGGGCAAGGGCCACGACCGGTTTGCCTACTTCTGCCAGCGCTTCGCCGATCTCCTCTTCGAGTGTCGTCTTGCCGGTGCCGGCGATGCCCCGGATAATCATGACCCGGTCGCGTGAGCCGAGCACATGCCGCACGGCAGCTTTCTGGCCTTCGTTGAACCACTCGCGCGTGCACGACCGCTCAGGATCGCCCAGCGGCAGGCAGCGGCCGCGTCCGTCACGGGCAAAATCGATCAGCCGTTCCTCAAGGGCCAGCATTTCCTTCGTCGTCGCCATTGCCCGATCGTCGATGACACTGCGAATGAGCGGTCGCTTCGCCACCTCGCGTTTCACGCCTTCGACGGTGACCGACCCAATGCCGCGTTTCAGCGCCTCGGTCACGATCTTTCGCTCCGGCACCACCGCTTCCCGCACGAAGCTATGGGAAAGGGCATGATCAACCGCTCCCGCTTCGCCGCGCTCGGGCCTGGCTTGCTTCTCTTCGCGGAGATACGCCGCGTCGATCAGCTTCTTTTCCTTGTCGCTAAGCCGTCCTTTCCATTCCTTTCGCAACGATTCATAGCTTAGGGCCAGTACTTTGCTTTCGCGGGTTTCCGCTCCGAGCTCGTCCTTGCGCTTGGGATCGACGATCCCTTTTTGCTGTGCCACCTTCTCGATCAAGGCCGTCCGGCGCGAATATCGTCCCAGAATATCCCTCGGGATGCCGGCAATCTCGAAATCGTCCCGCTTCCTTTCGATCCCGAACCCGATGTCCTGAAGCTTGCCGGCCAGCCGCACCCTGAACGCCGACTGAAAATACGGCGCGTCTCGCTTGAGCTCACGGAACTGTCCTGCCTTCCAGCACTCCTCTTCATGGTCCCAGGTGGTATTGAAGACAAAGCAATGCGCGTGGAGTTGCGGGTCAGGGATACCGTCGACGGGCCGGGAGGTGGTGTGAATGAACTCGGCCCAAGCCATGTTGCCGGTGAGGCGATTGTGGTCCTGGTGGCCTTTGCGGACGCGCGTCAGCATCTCCGCTTCCATCTCGCGCATGGTCTCATCGACTGCGCCGCGAAATGCGCGGAGAATGGCTTTGTCGCCTGTTAGCCCGTAGAGTAGAGAGACGGGTTTGGGCACCGAGAAAGTGAAATCATAGCCGACCGTGCGATCCGTGCGCGTCAGCGCCGTGAGTTGCTCGCCGGTGGCGGGATGCAGATTGTCGCAGAGACGCTCGAAAGCCGCTTTGTCGACGACACCGGAAAGTCCAAGCCGATCGGCCCCCTTGCCACCCCAGGTGCCGATCAACTTATGGCCTTGCGTATAGTAGTCTGCCGTCGAGTAATAGCTCTTGGCAGCCTTGGCATTTTCCTGTTGCGTGATACGGATCATGCCTGTATTTTACCGTATCACATACCCGTTAACGATTGGTTAACGATAGCCCTCTAAGCCACAGCCAGCCTTGGTTTGCGAGGGTTGAGATTGTTCAAACGTCTTCGCCATATGACTCAAATATGGCATCACGAATGTTCCCGAATTCCTGACGGGACTGCGTCCAGCTAGAATCGTTTGCGATATTGTCTGCAAGATTGAATGGACACTTGGGCAGACGCCATCGAAACCGGTCAAGCCAGCGCCTGCAGCCATTTTCGTAAGGACACGATGCCTGTTTCGTGATATAGTTAATTATACCTAATTAAGAGGGATGAGAGTGTACGACGGCAAAGCGCCTCCCAAAGACTCCCGTTACAGTTCACATGACTTCCGGTTCGGCATCGTCAATTACCAACATTCTCGAAGAGCGTGATCCTGACGTGCTGTTGGAACTAAGGGAATTCCGCGCAAGATTCGAGGAAATGCTCCTCGACACGCTGGACCATGTGACAGACAATCCCCGGTATCGTGGCCGTGGCCAATTCTTGCCGCCCGATGACATTCGGGCAATAGCTCGAGAAGTTCGTATCTTGACCGCCGATTCCTGGACCCAAGATCACCTTGATCAATTCGATGCGTCATGGCGGGACGCCATGCGTTCGGACCTATTTGCAGAAGCATTTGAGTCAATCCGATTTCGCATCGAGAACGCCGTGAACGCGGCGCGGATTCTGCTCGCAGACCGCCGTACCCCAGCATTCACCGTTCAGCCCACTTTATGGTAAAGGAGATGTGTATGCACGATATTCCAGAAACCGGGTTCCTACGATTGTCCCAAGTGCTGAACGTCATTCCCGTCTGCAAAACAAGTTGGTGGAATGGCGTCAAGGCCGGGCGATTTCCCAGGCCTGTAAAGCTATCTCCACGCTGCACGGCTTGGCGCGTCGAGGACATTCGTGAGCTTATCAGGACCATTTCTGACTCAGCATTGGTTCACTAATGTGCTTGGGGTACAAAACCGGGGTACACGGTTCTCAGAGGCCACCTTTTATTGCGAAAAACCAACATGTTGTTGTAACACTGTGGTTCCGACCGGGGGCACCAGGCTTAATGGACGTTAACGTTTACCAACAGCCACCAAACCAAGACTGAGAGCCGATCTTGATGCGAAATGCGCTCTGCTCTCGTCCAACGAAATCGGTTGACATTTAGCTCAGAACCGGGGTACTTTTCAGGCCACATACCCCACAACGAGCGAAATGTACCCCATGTCCATGTCTGACCCCAAGGCCCGCAATGCCAAACCGAGAACCAGACCCTACAAGATCGCCGATGGCGAGGGGTTGTTTCTTCTGGTCATGCCATCAGGCAGTAAATATTGGCGCCTGAAATACTACTTTGCGGGCAAGGAGAAGCTTTTGGCGCTGGGGGTCTTTCCTAAAATTACCTTGGCGGAGGCCCGTGATCGGCGCGCGCAGGCGCAAAAGGCGCTCGCCGCCGGCCGCGACCCAGGCGAGGCAAGGAAAGAGAGCAAACGGCTGGCCAGCGCGAGAAGCGCCAACACCTTCGAGGCGATCGCCCGAGAATGGATCGAGAAGCGCAATCACGAGTGGGCCAAGACGACTGCTCGTGTCAAGCTGATGCGTCTGGAAAAGCATATCATTCCGAAGCTCGGACATAGGCCCATCTCGGCTATCACCGCTCCTGACGTTTTGGCGGCGGTCCGCGTTGCCGAGGAAAGAGGGACCCTGGAAACGGCACGTCGCCTGATGCAGATGTGCGGCCAAGTGTTCATGTACGCCATCGCGACCGGACGGGCCGAACGCAACCCGGTGCCTGACCTGCGTGGCGCCATCAAGACTCCGGTCGTCCAGCATCGTGCCTATCTGATGGAGTCCGAACTACCGCTGTTCCTTCACCAACTTGACGCCTATGACGGAAATATCCAGACCAAGCTGGCCATGCGCTTCCTGCTCCTCACTTTCGTCCGCACGAACGAGCTGCGCGGGGCCGAGTGGACGGAGATCGATTGGAGCAAGCCCGAATGGCGCATTCCGGCCGAGCGGATGAAAATGAACGAACTCCACATCGTGCCCCTCTCGCGGCAGGCCGTCGCCGTTCTGCGCGACCTGCAGATGCTCAATCAGCACCGGAGGTTCGTGTTTCCCAACCAGCACAATCCCACGAAATTCATGAGTGAGAATACCATTCTCTATGCGTTATACCGTATGGGATATCATTCACGAGCAACCGGCCACGGCTTCCGCAGCACGGCCAGCACCATTCTGAACGAAAACGGCTTTCGAGCCGATGTAATCGAGCGGCAACTCGCCCACAACGAGGGAAACTCCGTCCGCGCCGCCTACAATCACGCACAGTACCTGCCGGAACGCCGTGTAATGATGCAGTGGTGGGCTGATTACCTGAACAAGATCGCTCGTACTTCTGGCTAGCAGAGCAGGGTTGCTTTGTATTTGCAGGATTCACAACCTCGGTCGATGAACCGAGAGCGCAAACCCATTACTGACTGCTGCGATTTTTCCGGCTTCTCATCGCAGGCGTTGGCTGCAAGATCATGTCCCTGCGGGCAGGGAATAGCTCGACCCGGCAGCCCTGTTGGCGAGAGTTTCCGGTGAATGGTTGTCAAGATTTGAACTCCATTACTCAATAATCCCTAGCTCAACAGTCGGTTTCTCGAAAAATCAATCGACCACCTCGCGGAAAATCCGCTCGAACTCGGACGCACATCGCTCAAATCCTTGAATTAGGGATGGATCGAAATGTCCGTTGAAATCCTCGACCATCATCCGCACCGTAGTCGCGTGAGACAGGGCGGGCTTGTAAGCCCGCCGGGAACGCAGAGCGTCGTAGACATCGGCCATGGCCACAATGCGAGCGGCGAGTGGGATATCCTCCCCGGCGAGGCCATCCGGATATCCTCGGCCATCGTACCGTTCATGGTGGTGCCGTACGATTTCGACCGCCATTTGCAGGAAGGCTCTTGCAAAGCCATGTTGCCTTGCCACCTTCTGCAAGGTGTCGGCGCCAATCGTTGTGTGGGTCTGCATTAGTAATCGCTCATCCGCATCCAGTTTTCCCGGCTTCAGAAGAATGTGATCCGGAAGTCCCGCTTTGCCTATGTCATGAAGAGGAGCGCAACATTCTAGCATTTCGATGAAATGCGCGTCCACTTGCCCGGCGAAACTCGCGGACCGGGCCGCTTCTTCCGCCAGACATCGGCAATACCGCTGCATGCGCACAACGTGTGCCCCGTTGTCGGCACTCCGGTGACCGACAAGGTCGGCTAGCGCTAAGACCATCGCATTGCGTGCGTGCACCAGGTCGCTGTCACGGGCGTTAAGGTTCTTTTCCAACTCGTGATTGGCGGACAATAAATGCTGATTCAGTACATCGGAGTGGTCTTGGGCATCCTTAAGGCGAAGTGCCGCGTGGACGCGTGCCTGCAATCTCGGGGCGCTCAGCGGCTTTGTGAGATAATCATCCGCTCCGGCCAACAGCATACTCGCCATCTCGTCAGAAGATGCACGGCCTGAGACCATGATGATCTTCATATGCGGGCAGGGTGGATTCTCGCGTAGACGCCGGCATACATCCGGCCCTGTCATCCGGGGCATATCGATGTCGAGCAGAACAATGTCGTAGCGTTTCTTTTTGATCGCTTCAAGCGCGCGCAGCCCGTTCTCAGCATGATCGCACTGGATATCGTCGGATTGCAGGACGGTCATGGAAAAATCACGAATTTGCGCGTCGTCATCGACCAGCAAAAGGTGATGCATTCTGTTCGACCTTTGGGGGCTTCGGCCTGCCGGTTTAGGCGAATCAGCTACCACGGGCTCTGACGGGAAATACAAATGATCGCGCAGTTGAGGCTTGAGAAATGGCATCAATGCCTGCATGACCCCCTTCGGCGTCGCATAGCGGTCATCTGGCTTCAACGCCATCATTCGAGCGAGCACCGCGTCCAACTCGACAGGGATCTCTGGACGCAAATTCCGAACGGATGGGGGCGGTTGAGTCAAGCGGCGCATGACCTCTTCGGTCAGACTTCCCTCTGCCAGAAACGGAGTTCGTCCGGCAAGGCACCAAAACAAGGTGCCGCCAAGACCGTATATGTCGGCGCGAATATCCACCGATCCGGCATCACTGGCCTGTTCCGGCGCCATGTAGTCCATCGTGCCGAGCAGTGTGCCGGGTTCTGTCATACGAGAGCGCAAATGGCGAGCCAGGCCAAAATCCAGGAGCTTCGCTTGTCCTTCGGGCGTTAACCGAACATTTGATGGCTTGATGTCGCGATGGACGAGGTTATGCTTGTGAGCCTCTGCCAGCGCAGACGCGATTTGATGGCCCAAGTCGCAGGTTTCCGCGGGTGAGAGCGGGCCATTCTTGAGGACATGTTCCTCCAGATCTTGTCCAGGCACGTATTCCATTACGAAATAGCGAATGGTTGGCGAATCCGGATCATGGTGTTGCCACTTTCCCGCGTCCATGGCGGCGACAATGTGGGTATGCTGAAGTTGGGCAATAGCACGCATCTCGGTGCTAAATCGTTGGATGACGCGCGGATCCTTGGCCAGGGACGGAGACAATACCTTCAGGGCCACCTGCCGACGCAGATCCAGATGCTCCGCTTTGAAAACGACCCCCATCGCGCCCGCGCCGAGACGGTCCAGAACGCGGTAGTTGCCAATGATCAAATTAGCTGCTTTTCCGGATTCGAGACAGTCGGCCTGATATTCGGTGAGGAGCCGATGCTTAATGAGATCGCGAAGAAGCCCCAGAACATCCGAGTGTTGCCGCAGGCCTTCTCGAATGCCAGCGGGCAATGTCTCGTACTCTTCAGGGACGATGATTGATGACGCCAGCACTTCCTCAAGGAGGTCCGCGGCTGGAGACGGTGGGCAGAATTCGATGGTCCCCCGGGAGCCACGGAGTGGCTGTCGGCGAACGGCCATGTCTTGCATTGTGGGAAACCTCACACGTAGGATTCCGCGACGGATGGCATGCTCCAACCGCTCACGATGGCTCTGCCAATTGTTGCTGGAGCGAGGTAACGCTTTGAGTAGGAGGGAACGCGACGTTGCTCGTTACAAAGTGATGCGCACCTCCTGCGCGGAAGAACGCCTGATGTCCTCCCTTTCCTCATGCCACTATAGGTCACGGACTCGAAAGATGCAAAAATGTGCATGGAACTGCAGGGAACCTTTACCGGTCATCGGTGGCGAGTGCATGTTCGCGTCCCGAGAGTTCGTTATCCTGCTCGGCGGTTTCTTCTCGATCCTCACAGAAGAAACAAACCAATTCAGGATCGAGTCCGCCGCCGGCAGCGTTTTCGCGCAGAATGCGATAGCACTCCTTTTGAGGAAGCGCGGGCCGGTATGGTCGCTCGCTCGACAATGCATCGAATACGTCGGCAACGGCGAGCACGCGGACCAAAAGGGGGATAGAGCCGCCGAAAAGGCTGTCCGGATATCCCTTTCCGTCGAGACGCTCATGATGCCATCGGATCAGCGGGATCGTTTCGCGAATCGAGCGTAGCGACTCGACAATGCGGGCGCCTTGAACCGGATGTTGCTTGACGATGTCGTACTCCTCGGCAGTAAGGGGACCCGGCTTGTTCAAGATTGCATCGGGCATACTGATCTTGCCAATGTCATGGAGCAAACCACCCTTCCGCAGCACCGCTTGGTCGGCGTCGGAAAGCCCGATGCGACGGGCCAACTCCATCGCATAGGAGGTAACCCTTTCCGAATGTCCCCAGGTGTATCTGCACTTGGCTTCGACGGCGCGAGCAAAAGCAAAAACGACGGCCTCCGCTGAATCTAGTTCATCCACCAGCCGCTTCACTCGCAACAGGGATCTGCAACGGGCTCGCACCGCGACCGTGTCAATAGGCTTGGTCAGAAAGTCATCGGCACCCAGTTCCCACGCTCGCAAACGAGCTTCTTCAGCCTCCCGGCCCGTGATCATGAGAACCGGAAGCAACCGGGTTGCTGGCTCCTGCTTGATTCGACGGCAGAGTTCATGGCCGTTAAGGTGTGGCATGTCGAGGTCCGTGACGATCAGGTCAGGACGAATGATCCCGGCAAGAGTAAGCGCCTCGCGGCCATCCCTGGCGACTGTGACGCGGTGTCCGTCGTGCACGAGCAATCGTTCAAGCATGCTCGCGATGGCAGAATTATCGTCAACGACCAGAATGTGTTGCGCGTTCATCGTTGAAATGTCCCGTCTAATCAATTCGCCGCACCAGGGGGAGTGCCCAGAACCTCGCGAACTTTTCGCGCCAACAATTGCGGCGTGAACGGCTTCTGAAGAAAAGCCATTCCGGCTTCGAGCACGCCATGGCGAACTACAGCGTCATCTGTGTAGCCCGACAAGTATAGCACCTTGATGCTCGGACGTAGGGCAACCACAAGATCGGCCAGTTGCCGACCGCTCATTTGCGGCATGACGACGTCGGTCATCAGGAGGTGAATCGGGTGTGGGTGCTGCCGACAAAGCTCAACCGCCTCCGGTCCGCTGCTCGTCCCCAATACCGTGTAGCCGCTCGATTCCAGCGCTAAGCTTGCGAGACTTCGCACGTCTTCTTGGTCTTCCGCCAGCAAAATCGTCTCGGTCCCGTGAGTCATCAATATCGTATCTGCCCAGGACTTTCTGGACGGAATCGGCCCATTGAGGCGAGGCAAATAAATCTTGAATGTAGTGCCATGTCCCAGCTCGCTGTAAACTTCGATGCTCCCCCCACTTTGCTTTATAATCCCGTGAACCGTCGCGAGCCCCAGTCCCGTGCCCTTGCCTACTTCCTTGGTCGTAAAGAACGGTTCGAACGCGCGGGACCGAGTCGCTTCATCCATGCCGCATCCGGAATCGGTCACCGCTAGCATCACATATTTGCCAGGTTGGACCTCCTGGTGTCCCTGAACGTACATTTGATCCAATTCGACATTGCGAGTCTCGATCGTCAGATGGCCTCCCGTGGGCATGGCGTCGCGAGCATTGACGACCAGGTTCATGACCACCTGTTCGATCTGACCTGGATCGGCCTTTACGGTGCCCAAATCAGGGGCCAGCGCTGTCGCCAAATCAATGTCCTCGCCGATCAAACGGCTGAGCATCTTTTCGGTATCGACCACGATAGTATTGAGATTTAGCTCCACCGGTTGAAGAATCTGCTTGCGGCTAAACGCCAGGAGTTGTCGGGTAAGTGATGCGGCCCTGTTGCCTGCCTTCCGAATTTCCCGAATCATATCCGGGTGCTTTTCGGGGCGCGCTAGACCGCTCAGCAGCATTTCGCTGTAACCTGTGATTATAGTCAATAGGTTGTTAAAGTCGTGGGCGACACCAGCCGAAAGCTGGCCGAATGCCTCCATCTTTTGCGAGTGGCGATATTGTTCTTCGAGTTGTTTGCGCTCGGTAATGTCCGACCATGAGCCCACGATTTCAACGGGCGCATTTTGTTCATTTCGAACCAGTTTCAATTCGCTGTGCACCCATCGGTATTGGCCATCCCGATGTCGAAACCGATATTCTCGTGCCAGAATGCCTTTGGGGAATAGAACTTTTTTTACACCTGCAAGAACATTTTGCAAATCCTCAGGATGCACGCCGTCGTGCCACCAGTTCGGGTGCAATGCTTCCTCGACGGTGTAACCCATTAAATGCTGCACGTTTTCGCTGATCCAAAGAAGGGAAGTCAAGTCGCCTTCGACCGCAAGGGTAAACAGGACGGCTGGACTGGTAGCGACCACATGTTGCAGCCGTCTCTGAGCTACAAGCAATGCCGCCTCGGCCTTCTTTCGATCGGTGATATCAACTATGGCACCGAGAACCCGAAGGCCCGCCGGGGTCTGGACGGGGCTGAGGCTGATATCGATGGGAAACTCGCTGCCATCCTTGCGCCTACCGTGCAAGTCGCGCCCCTCGCCCATCGTTCGCGCAGAAGGTGCCGCGAAGAAGGAAGCACGAAGGTCCGAGTGTTTGGCCCGTAATCGATCTGGGACAAGTAACTCCACAGGTTGTCCGATTAATTCGGTGCGGGAATAACCGAACAATTTCACCGTCATTTCGTTTACCAACGTGATCAGACCATCGCCGTCAACCATGATTAGACCGTTGGGGGCCGATTCCACCACTAACCGAGCGCGCTCCTGGCTCTCACGCAACGCCGCTTCCGCCTGGTATTTTGCCAGCCTGAGTTGCCGATCACTGAGCGCTTTCGAAACGGCTGATCCCAGTCGGCCGAGCCGATCCTTCAGAAGATAGTCGTTGGCGCCTTGCTGGATGGCCTTTACGGCGATTTCCTCTCCGATGGAGCCAGAAATGATAATGAAAGGGATGTCCAAGCCGCGCTCGCGCAGGAGTTCAAGGGCGTGAGTTGCGCTGAACTGGGGCATGTTGAAATCGGAAAGAATGATATCCGGGGCCAACTCAAGCTGCGCGCAAAAGTCCACGGCGGTTTCGACTCGGGTCGAATCAAACGTGAAGCCGGCTTGCCGTAGTTCGCGCATTACTAGCTTGGCATCCGCCTGGCTGTCTTCCACCAAGAGAACCTTTAAGCGACCATCGGACATAGTTATGCTCCGGTTGGAGGGCGTTGATTGAGCAGCAGCCAGTAATATCCAAGCTCTCGCACTACCTCCGTGAATTGATCGAAATTCACTGGCTTGACAATGTAGCTATTGACGCCCAGCCTGTAGCTTTCGACGACGTCCTTTTCCTCCTTGGAAGACGTCATGATCACGACGGGGATCATCTGCGTGAGCGGATCGCCCTTGATCCGGCGCAGCACCTCGATCCCATCCACGAGGGGAAGCTTCAAATCGAGAAGGACTACTTTCGGGCCGTTCTCCATCTGGCGCTCGGAATAGCGGTCCGTGCAGTAGATGAACTCTAACGCTTCGGCCCCGTCGCGCACCACATGGACTCGGTTGGCGATGTGGTGCTTCTGGAACGCATGCAGTGCGAGCTTCACGTCGTTGGGGTTATCTTCGACGAGCAAGATTTCGACGCCATGTTTGAGCATTGATGTGCCTTTCGAGGAAAGGATATAGCGGACATGCTCGTAGTTTAGACTGCGTCCGCTCGCGCCCAGGCCAGTTCGTTGCGATGTTCCCCGTTGTGCCGAATGGTGGCAAGTTCAGACAGAAGCCGAATTAACGGCGGACAGAAGCCTTTTCGCCAAATCCTTCCAATTGTAACCTAGCGGACATTGTTTGCAAGTCAGTTTTGTTATGATCCTTGAACCGCTTCCGGAGCTCCGTTATTCGTCGGCATGATAAATGCCCGATACAGCTAAGAGGTCGGTCCATGATTTTCCAAATGGGAGAATTGTACCGTGGCCAAGCCTCCTGGTGATTCCCTTGTCGTCAATCGTATTCTGGCCGCACTCCCGCACAAGGAATTCAGGCGAATCCTCACACATCTTGAGCCGGTTTCACTGAACGCGAGGGACATAATTCACGAACCATACAAGCCAATCGATTACGTTTACTTCCCCGAATCGGGGGTGGTGTCAAAGGTCGCCTCCACCGAAGACGGGGCGTGCGTCGAAGTTGGAATGACGGGAAGGGAAGGAATGACGGGGCTGTGTTTATTCTTGGGGGTACGTCGGACCTCTCCTTTTAAGGCCATTGTGCAGGTTCCAGGGAAGGCGAAAAGGTTGAAGGCGATTCTTTTCGATGCCGAGGTTGAGCGAAATGCGGCTTGGACCGGTATTTTGCTCGACTACACCCATGCCGTTCTTAGCGTGTCATCGCAATTGGCTCAGCCAATTGCGA
>DASRSQ010000340.1:0-6353 GCA_035656475.1 Gemmataceae bacterium
CGCGGCTTCGATCGCTTCTACGGCTTTCTCGGCGGCGAAGTCGATCAGTGGACGCCCTGGCTCGCCCATGACAACCACTTCATCAAACCGCCCAAGACGCCCGAGCAGGGCTATCACAATGTGCCAGATCTGACCGAGAAAGCCAAGGAGTACATCGCCGACTTGAAACAGGTCGCCCCCGATCGGCCGTTCTTCCTCTACTTCGCACCGGGCGCCTGCCACGCCCCGCATCACGCGCCGAAGGAATGGATCGCGAAATACAAGGGCAAGTTCGACGCCGGCTGGGACGACTATCGTGAAAAGGCTCTGGCCAACCAGATCAAGATGGGCATCTGCCCGCCCGGCACCAAGCTGTCGCCGCCCGACCCGGATGTCCCCGCGTGGAACACGCTGACCAAGGAACAAAAGGCGATGTACGCGCGCCAGATGGAGGTCTATGCAGCGTACCTCAGCTTCGTCGATCACAACATCGGCGACCTGATCGCGTTCCTCGAGGAAATGGATCAGCTCGACAACACGCTGATCCTCCTTGTCTCCGACAACGGCGCGAGCGCCGAAGGCGGGCCGAACGGCTCGTTCAACGAAAACCTCTTCTTCAACGGTGTCCCCGACACCGTGAAGCAGAATGCCAAGCACCTCGCCAACTGGGGCGATCCGACGACGTATCCGCACTATTCGTGGGGCTGGGCCCACGCGACGAATACGCCCTTCCGCCGCTGGAAGCGCGAAGTCGCCCGTGGCGGCACGTCCGACCTGTGCATCATCCACTGGCCCAAGGGAATCAAAGCGCAGGACGCGATCCGGCCGCAATTCGTGCACGCCATCGACCTGGTTCCGACGGTGCTCGACGTGCTCAAGATGAAGAGTCCCACGTCCATCAACGGCGTCGCCCAGACGCCAATCGAGGGGGTGAGCTTTGCTGCGACCTTCGACAATTCGGACGTGAAACTGGTGCGCGAGGCCCAGTACTTCGAGATGCTCGGCCAGCGAGCCCTTTACATTGACGGCTGGCGTGCGTATGCCCCATGGAAATTCGGCGACAATCTCACCGCCAAGGATCTGGCCAACGCCAAATGGATGCTGTTCAACATCGACAAGGACTTCTCGGAGTCGGTCGACATCGCCAAGGAGAATCCGGAAAAGCTCGAAGAAATGAAGCAGCTCTGGTGGGCGATGGCGAACAAGTACAAGGTCCTGCCGCTCGATGGCCGAGGCGTGGAACGACTGGAGACGCCGCGGCCGGAGATGTCGGCGCCGCGCGACAAGTATGTCTATTTCCCGGGCACCGGCGAAGTCGAGGCGAGCACCGCCGTCGACATTCGCAGCCGATCATACAAGATCACCGCGGAGATCGACGTACCCAAGGAGGGGGCCCAGGGCGTCCTGCTCGCGCACGGCAGCAGCTTCGGCGGCTACACGTTTTTCGTCAACAAGGACCAGAAGCTGCAGTTCTCGCACAATTACCTTGGCCTGGAGGAGTACAAGGTGATTGCGAAGGAGAAGCTGCCCGAGGGCAAGTCGACGGTGCGCTGGGAGTTTCAGGTCACCGCGCCGCCCGACTTCAAGAAGGGGACCGGTTCACCGGGCGTCGGCCGGCTGTTCATCAACAACAAGCTGGTCGGCAGCGGCAAGATCGAGCGCACCTGTCCGCTCGCCTATGGCCTCTCTGGCGACGGTCTCTGCTGCGGTCGCGATTCGCTGACGCCGGTCAGCGCCGACTATGCCAAGGTGGTCGAATATCCCTTCACCGGCGGCCTACGCCGCGTGATCGTCGAAGTCGCAGCCTCGAAGACGGCGCCGCCAAAAACGGCCGAGCGGGATTGAGCTGCGTTGCCATGATCCGTGCTCCCCTGGTCTCCAGGGGAGTTTTTTTTGCGCATTGATACTCGGACCAACGCACTAGGCCGCCCGCTCGGCGACGCGATCCGCGTGATAGCCGCTGAAACCATCGCGGGTCTCACTGTAGAACGTATTCAGTAGCGTGTTGCGAACGCCGGCCCCCTCGGGCAGTTTTTCGCGGCCGTGCCAGCTCTTTCTGCGCAGGGTGTTGTTCACGACGAACGCGTAGGCGCTATTCGGTTGGAACGCAAACTGGCGCACTTTCTCGAAGCGGTTCTGCCAAGATCCGAAGGGGAGCGCCAGGACGCGCCGGCGATAAAGGGCGGTGCCCAGCTCCAGCTGAGTATGGTCGGCAGGCAGGTAGAAGTGCATGGTCACGATTTTCTTGCGCGTGTCCGGATGCGGAGGAATCTCGAACCCCTCGGTTTCGCGGTACAGCGTCGGGCGAGTAAAACCGTCCAGCAGCGGCGCCCTGTCCTCGGCCACGCCGTAGCGGTAGGCCAGGTCCGGGGCGAGCGTCGTGAACACCGCGTGCTTAAGAGCCGGGTCAGTGAGGGCGGCGGCGACGCCACGCCACAATTCGCGGCATTGGACGGGAAGCTGATCGATGGCAGCGGTGGTCAACGCAAATTGCATGCGATTGAACGAACCGGCCTCGCCTCGATAGTGCCGCTCGGCCGCAGTCGCATACTTGGACGAGTCGGGCAAACTGCGAAGGATGGCGGCGTAAATCGGTTCGGGAAGAATATTCTCGAAATAGGCGTGACCAAACGGGCGCGTCTCGGCACGTGTGGCGCTGACGGTTCGAACAAGATGGTCCAGAACGAGTGCGTGAATTTCTCGACTGGGCTTCGAAGAAAAATCGTGGCTTTGCACGCGCGGTTCCTTGTCTAGTGGCGTTTGCCAGCGTCAAAATATCGCAATTTGTGCATATCCTGAGGTCCAAGATCGGCTCCGTGGACCGACAGAGATGAGGAATTTCCTGAATCCCAGGCCGGCGCATCGACATGGTCGTTGTTGGCGACCGTGCGAAAACGGAGCGGAAATTGGGAACGAGGCGCAATGGCGGCGCCTCGCGCTGTGAACCTGGCGACACTGTTGCGCCTGTAGAAGGACGGTCCCTCACTTTTCGAGGCGAGCCGCGCGTTTTTTTTCAATTTGCACTTCCCCCGCCCTGTAGAATTGCATGCCGACGAGAGCCCAGTCGGCGCATTAAACTCAAACAGAACGCGCGACAAGGCTGTCCAGTGTTCGTGAAAAAAGGGTGAGTTCCACCGATGAAACGAATCCTCTTGCCTTGCGTGGCCGGCGCGGCGCTCCTCCTCGCGACCGGTATTGTGTTCCATGTGCCGATGCAGCTCGGCAACTCCGCCAATGCCCAGACGCGCTCCGCCAGCGCCGATCCGCTCATTCAACTCAGCGATCGATTTGAAAGCGTCGCCAGCAAAGTCCTTCCCGCCGTTGTCTCCGTCGAAGCGATCAAGCCCAGCAAGCTCACGAGCGGCAAGGGCAAGCCCGTCGAAGAATCGGGCTCGGGGGTTATCGTCAAAAGCAGCGTGAAACAGGGCTACTTCGTCATTACCAACAACCACGTTGTCAGCCAGTCGAAGAACGAGCAGATCACGATTACATTGCCGGACGGGCGCATCTTCCGGCCGACTGCCGTGCATGCCGATCCCGAAAGCGATCTCGCCATCATGACCATTGAAAGCAAGGAGCCGCTCCCGACCGCGACGCTCGGCAACAGCGACAATGCCAAAGTCGGCCGCTGGGTCCTCGCCATCGGCAGCCCGTTCGGACTCAATCAATCGGTCACCCATGGCATCATCAGCGCCCGCGATCGCGGCCAGGTCACGCTCGGCAATACCATTCGCATCAAGGAGTTCCTGCAGACCGACGCGGCCATCAATCCCGGCTCCAGCGGCGGCCCCCTCATCGATCTCAACGGCGAAGTCATCGGCATCAATACCGCCATCGCCTCGCACAACGGTTCCAACAGCGGAGTCGCCTTCAGCATCCCGTCCAACCTCGTCAAACGCGTCATGAGCCAGCTCCTTCAGCAAGGCGCTGTCCAGCGCGGCTACCTCGGTATGCAGCTCGCCCTCAGCTTCGAACCCAATGACGCGCTCAAACTCGGCCTCGACCGCGTCAAGGGCGCTCTCGTCGAGAAGGTCTATCCCGGCACGCCCGCCGAGCAGTCGGGGCTCAAGCAGAACGACGTGATCTTGCAAGTCGAGAACATCACGATTCGCAACGAGAACCATCTGATCAACTTGATTAGCAATCTCGGCGCGGGCCAACGCATCCGCATGCAAGTGTGGCGCGACCGCTCGACGTCCAGCCTGGAAGCCGTCGTCGGCGACTGGACCAAGGCGCAGACGCGGTTTCGGACGGATGAGAATTGAACCTGCCCCCGATTTCACACCGCAAATTGACGCGGAGCATCCTTGGCTCCGCGTTTTTTCATTCGCCATTGCCGCACCGTGGTTGGCGGCAGCGTCACCGTCGGCAACTGGCCAAGCAGATGCAGTTGTGCCAGGCGCAGCGCGTCGTCCTTATCGGTCTTGCGTTTGAGATGCTTGAACTTCCCGCCTCCGTCGCGGTGTTGGCTACCAGACAACGTACGCCGAGTTCCTGACACAGATCGTGGACCAGCCAGCCAACAAACATGCTTCGATCACGATGACGCCTGGCTGCGCGCTCGCAACGAGTGACCGCAACTCTTCCTTGGACGTATCGATGGTGGTAAACCGAAACTCGCCGCTGTTCGGATCGAGAAGGCAAGCAACGCTCTTGTATTTGCCCAGATCGATGGCCAGAATGGTGTTGTTCATCGTGCAAGCTCCTGTGGGGTTGTGGGGTATGAAACGGTGGTACGTTCACGCTACCACACCCCACGGCTTGCATGGATTCTTTCGAGCAAGCCAAGCCTAGCTATTCCATGGGCCGCAAGTGATTCCGCCGGATTCCGCGAGGTGCTGAATGCGAACGATTGCTCTGGCACTCCTGACAATTCTGACCTGTCATGCCCCTCGCGTACTGGGGCAGGATCCCGGAAAGGGTGCGGACGACCCCCAAGTCGTGGCCGAACTTCGCAAGCTGGGCGTGACCTTGGTGCAGGATCACGAGCAGCCTCTGCGCCCCGTCGTCCACGTAACGATCTCGGCAAAGGATGTGATCGAAATTGACGAGGCGATGGCCCGGCTGGTAAAGCTGCCGCATCTGCGCGAACTGACCTTGTCGGGAGTCGCGCTCACTTCTAGCGACCGCAAGCACCTCGGTTTCCTCAAGATTCGAACTTTGAACCTCCTCTCCACGGAGGTCAGTAAGGCCGACCTGGAAGCTTTCGATGCCCTCAAGGAACTCCGTTCGCTGGACCTGCGCGGTTCGGTGCTCGCCAGACTTGAAGATCCTTTGCGACTCAAAACTCCCTGGACGGGCAACTTGCAGGAATTAAAGCTAGAAGACCGGTCGGCAATATCACACCAATTCAGCTTGGAGAAAATGGATCGTCTCGAACGACTTGAGATTCATTTCACCAATGATGACTACAATCATCATCGTAGACGCTCGTTTGAAATTGCCAGACTCCCGCAACTCAAGCATTTGGTTCTGACATTCGCCTTCGCCAATAAGGGAGCGTGGTTAGGGTTGGACCGTTTGAAGAACCTGGAATCATTGGCCCTTATTGATAACGGGGCTAGGCCCCTGGGAGGACAAGACCTTGAGCGGCTCAAGGGGCTTGCGAAACTGAAAAGGCTCGCGCTCCTATTGTCCGCTCGCACCGAGTACCAAGACGACACGCTGACCAAACTGTGGGATCTGAGTGAAATTGAAGACCTTACGCTTGGCTTGCCCGGAAAATCATGGGATATTGACGGTGTCCTGAAGATGAGCAAGTTGCGCAAGCTCACTCTCATTCACGACAGTGACAGGAGGGTTGGTTTGCGTGAGAATACGTTTGCGAAGTTCCCGAAGATGCTCCCCGCCCTTCGCGAGTTGCGGTTCATCGGTGGGAGAGTAGACGTTGAGACGCTCGACAAACTTCGGGTGGCCATGCCGACGCTGCGAATTGTTGGTACTGTCGCTCGGGTCCAGGACGAAATTGAATTCGGCAAATGAAGGGTGCGGGAAACAAAGAGTGCGTTGCAGGAATGAGATGGTATCTGCGGGACGATGAACGCCATCGTCACGACGGCAACAAGGAAGAGTAGCGCGATTAAGGACACGTGAAAACGACCCGAACAAGTGGGCTGCTGCTGACCTGCCCGCCACGGGCGGGCAGGCAGCAGAGCCGGTCGACTATGAAGCCGTGGGGACGTCAAGCGTAATCAGAACATTTTTCCAATCAGTGACGCAGCGCAGAAACCTCCAGAAACAGAATTCGCCAACTACAACCCTCGCTAGCCGATCTTCCCGCGCGAACAGGGAAGATGGCTAGCGGGGGCCCAGGGGGCGGCAATGAGCCCCCGGTCGCGGCACGGATGTCGCGAAATCCTGGCACGATGCCGTTG
>DASRSQ010000341.1:0-6094 GCA_035656475.1 Gemmataceae bacterium
CTTGGATCGAGTCTCTGGACCTGGTGAACATCAACCAGCTTTACGACCGGTATCAACAAGAACAGAAACCGCCGGATACGCAAAGTACGTCCGGTGGTGTGGGAGGACGGGGGAAGTAATTCCCCCTCCTACCCGATTGGCATTTCCACCGTGTCTCCTCGTCCCGAATCTGAGCGATTCCCGAAATAACCGTATCCATTTTCCTCAAAATGACACTAAAGAGAGGAGTCGTTCGTGAACAGGCGCGCGGCGGCACTCGGGGCCGCTGCCAAACGTGAGAAGGAAAGCGAGCATGCACACCACCGCACCATCCGCGCGAAATCGCCCCTCGAAACCTCAGGGAGGACACGCGCTGCTGCCGGCGTGCCTCGCGATGGGGTTGGTTCTAGGATTGACCGACCCCGTCGCTGCGCAAGGCCAGTCCTATGACCAATCATTTCAAGGCATAGATTGTCCCGAGGGCTTCCGGCCGTTCGGCCCGGGGTGCGACGAGGTGGTCCGGTTCCAGGCGGACGGTCTTCGTATCATGATTCCCCCTGATCTGAAGAGCAACGGTCAGTCGACCGGCGTGAGAAGCACGTTCGGCGTGGCGGGAGACTTTGAAATCACGGTCAGCTTCGAGGTCCTGGCCGAGCCCCCGCCTCCGAACCCGTACAAGCGGGCGCGCTTCACGCTGACAATATGCCCGGCGAGCCCCGATGGCGCCGAGGCCAGCATGTCGCATCGGCTGAGAATGAAGCAAGCTGCCGACTTTCAGGCCTGGAATCGGCTGTGGAGTGAGAAGAGCAAGAAGAACGAGATCTCGAGCAAGTTCACGCCCACGAAGGTCAAGGCCGGCCGGTTTCGCCTGGTGCGCAATGGGACGACCTTGCAATACTACGCATCGGAAGGAGACAAAGGCGAGTTCGCCCTGCTTCACAAGTGCAGCTTCCCGGATAGCGACTTGACGCAACTCGTGATCTCGGCAGCTGCCGAGGAACCTGGAGCGGCACTCGGCGTTCGAGTGCACGATTTGCGCATTCGCGGGAAGTCCCTGCCGAACCTGCAGGCGCAGCCGGTCATTGCCCCGGTGCAGGCGCAGTCGCCGGCTCCTGTCGCTCAACCGTCGGCGCCCTCTTCGGAAGGGAAAAGTCATATCTGGTTGATCGCGGCATTGGCCATCGGGCTGGTGCTCTGCGCTTTGGCACTCCTGGCTCTGGTGCTGTTGTGGCGCCGCGCTGCCGGGTAGGCGCCGGTCCCCGGGTTGTGGCAACAGCGCAGTCCGCGATTGCTTCGTATGCGCATTCCCGTTCAACAAGCGCCGGAGAGGCAGGCACCAACGACCGAGAGCAAGTTTCCATACTGGTTCTTCAGCCCGGAAGAGACCATTTGTCAGCACCTGCCTCCGATCCTGACGTCGCCAACCGATTACAGATTATACGCGTGTTCATCGACAGCCGCCAGGTGCGGCTCGAGCCTCGCGCAGGTTGCGCATCACCAGAGCGCGCAGGCGACGGGCAGGTGTCAGGACCGACGCTGACCCTTGTTTCAGGCCGTGGGCGTTGGCGCGATCTCCGCACCCTTGAAGCCGCATTCGCGGTGCGTGCCGTCGCAGAAGGGTTTCACCTTGCTCTGGCCGCAACGGCACAGCGCGACATTTTCTTTTCCCGCAGGCAACGGGAACGGGTTGCCCAGGTGATCCACGATGATGAACTTCGCGGGCAGCACCAGCGGGCCGTTTTCGCGGATGCGAATCGTCAGTTTTTCGTCAGACATTGCTCTCCTCCGATGGAATCCCCGGGAATCGCTGCGCTCATCCCGGGGCTTGGCGGGCGACTCACTCCTTCGATAACACGCTCACGTGAATGCGGCTCGGCAGATTTGCCGAGTGATACACCTTGTGCGTCGCCGTCGTGAAATCGTCGTCGTTGGCGAAGAAGATGTTCGGCACATACTTCTGCGGATTGCGATCGATCAGCGGGAACCAGGTGCTGTGCACCTGCACCATCACGCGATGCCCCTTCTGGAACGTGTGCAGCACGTCTTGCAGCCTCAACTTGATCCGCGCCGGCTCGTCCGGTGTGAACGGCTCGGGCTTCGAGAAGTTGTTGCGATAACGGCCGCGGATCATCTCGCTGCGCACGTGCATCTGGTAGCCGGCCATGCTCTTGCCCGAATTCTTCTCGGCGCTCACACCCTTGAAGTCGTCCGGGAAGACGTCGATGACTTTGACGATCCAGTCGGCGTCGGTGCCAGTCGTGGATACGGCGATGTCGGCGAGCATCGGGCCAGCCAACGTCAGGTCGCTCTGGAGCGGTTCGGTCTGAAACGTCAACACGTCGGGCCGCGTCGATGCGAAGCGCATGTCGTCGGTCATGTACGATTGCGGCATCCCGAACGTGATGCGCTCCGTTGTCGGCACCGGCTTCTTCGGATCGCTGACGAAGCTGGTCGACTTCGCCCGGTCCTCACCGGACGTCATCGTCAGCTTGCCTTCGCTGCGCAGGAAAAACGTCTTTGCCTGCACTTCTTTCGGCGGCCAGTTCGGAAACGTGCGCCACTGGTTGACGCCGGTCTCGAACACGTATGCCTCCGGAAGCTTGTGTTCCCCCTTGTCTTTGAGATAGTGGTTGAAGAAAGGTAACTCGATCTCGCGCTGATAGAAGTCGGCGGTGTTGGAGCCAAAGTTGACGTGGCCGAGGCTGGTGGCGTCGGCGCGCGACCAGGCGCCGTGGGCCCAGGGGCCGACGACCATCACGTTGAAGATGCCGGGATTCTGCTTCTCGATCGCCTGATAGGTGTTGAAGGTGCCGTAGAGGTCCTCGGCATCGAACCAGCCGCCGACGGTCATGACAGCCGGGGCGACCTTTTTCAGGTGCGGCAACAGGTTGCGGTCCTGCCAGAATTTGTCGTACGTTGGATGCTCCATCAGGGCGTTCCAGAACGTGATCTTGTCGTGGTAGTAGCGCGGATTGACGTTCTTGAGCGGACCGATGTCGAGGAAGAATTTGTAGCCATCCTGCGTGCCGTAGTTCGGCGCCTTGCGGCGTTCGGCGCTCGGCATGGGGCCGCGCGGGTCGCCGAAACGGTCGAAGAACGGGAAGGCGTGCGACAGGAAGAACGTGCCGTGGTGATAGAAATCGTCGAAGAACCAGTCGGCGATCGGCGCCTGCGGCGACGCCGCCTTGAGGGCGGGATGGGCGTTGACCATGCCTACCGATGTGTAAAAGCCGGGATACGAGATGCCGTAGAGGCCGACCTTGCCGCTATTGTTGGGGACGTTCTTGATCAGCCAGTCGATGGTATCGTAGGTGTCGGTGCTTTCGTCGATGTCCTTGGGGCCGCCCTTTTTCTGTAACTGAGGCCGCATGTTCGCGTAGATGCCTTCGGACATGTAGCGGCCACGCACATCCTGGTAGACGAAGATGTAGCCTTCCTTGACGAAGTGCTTGTTCGGCCCGAGCGTGAAGCGGTGCTTGTCCTCCTCGTAGGGATGGATGCCGTAGGGGGTGCGCATCATGATCATCGGATACTTCTGCGACGCGTCCTTGGGGGAATAGACGATGGTGAAGAGATGCACGCCATCGCGCATCGGGATCTTGTAGGACTGCCGCGTGTAGTTGTCCTTGATGTAGGACGCGGGCACGTCCTGCGCGCGGCCCGCAGGGACGGACGTTGCGAGGAGACAGATTGCGAGGATGCAGGTGCGGAGCATGGAGATTTCCTCAGGCGTGGATGAGTGCGTTAGCCTGTTGTAACACAGCGGCCCAGAGTTGCAAGGCGCGGCTTGAATTCCATCAATGTTTCGGAGCCAAAATCGCCAAAGCTTCAAGGACCTCGTCACTGGTGTCTTCGGCAAGTGGACGCACGGTGCCGTCAGCCATGCAGACCTGCGAAATGCCAGAGTGATTGGCGCTGAATTGCCCGGCCTCGCCGAGGTAGGCAGTTCCGTGGCGATCGAAGCCGCGCGAGGTGCTGAAGCCGCCGCGAGCCCAGGGACCGTTGTCGGTCGCGGTCTCGGAGATCATGATCACGTTGGCTAATCCGTTTTTCAGATCGGGAATCGTCACTTTTCGTTCGTAACCGAACATGCCGGCATTCGCATCATCGGTCGGCAACCAGGCGGCATCTTTGCCGATTCCCGTGATGCCGACGTAATGCGTGACGTAAAACGGATCGTCCACCCTGGGATTGGACGGACAGACGTATACCTGGAGCTTTCGCCGCGTGACATACTGATTGTCCGGGTGGTCCCACGGCAACTTTCGATTCGTGATCCACTTGGGATCCATGTGAGCCTCTAGCCATGGAATCGTCTCGTTGACCCAACTCAACTGCACATCGGGGGGAAACTCCTTGGTTGGCTTGGCCGCAATGGCACTGGGAAATCGCTTCTGGGAGTCGTGATAGCCCAACAAGGTCAATCCAAGCTGCTTCGAGTTGTTGATGCAGTGCGTCCGAGCCTCTGCGGCCCGTATTTTCTTGACCGCTTCAATCAGCAGTGCCGCGCCTACCAGAACCGCAGCAATTATGCCCGTAGTGCGCAGCCATTTCATCGCGGAACCTACTTTTTCGTTTCCAGCACGCGCATCTGCGTGCTGAGGTAATACGTCAAGCCATCGGCCTGAAACTCCATCTCTCCGAAGAAGACGCGGTCGCCGGCTGGCGGGAAATCCACGAGCCCCACGACCGACTTGTCGTTCAGCGTCGCGGGCTGCTCCTTCCACTTGCTCTTGCGGAAGTCGCGCGTCTCCGCATTGGCGACCCACAGCCGGGCGGCTTTCGGCGCGATGTCAGATGTCACGCTCAGACGCGCCTTGCCGTCGGCGCCATCATGCTTCCAGGTCAGCGTCGGCATCTTGATGTCGTGGATCTGACAACGCGCGAAGGCGCCGAGTGTGTGGGCGACGCGCGTCACATCGGTCTTGTCCTGCCGTAGATCGTGCCCCGCGTTCGGTACGTAGCAAATCCAGCGCGGCGACCTCAGGTCATTCCAGTACAGGTTGAGCGCGTCCGTCGTCCAGTAGGGATCGTTGGCGCCGTTGACGATCAGCGTCGGCACCTTGACCTTGTCGCGATACACCCACGGATCGACCATGCTCCACAGTTTCATTGCCCGCTCCGTCTTCGGCATCGGCACCAGGCCGCGCTTCACGTAATCCTGGATCATCTCGCTCGGCTTGCCAAAGCTCTTCACCTGGTACGGCAACTGGGCCTGCATGTTGAGCGTGTCGAACACCATCGGCGCAATCGCCTTCACGCGCGGATCGGCGGCCGCGGTCAACCAGGTCGTCCAGCCGCGCTTGGAGCCGCCGGTCACGAGGAAGTAGCGGATCATGAAGTTCCACTCGCGCATGGCAAAGGCCTGGAGCGCGTCCATCGCCTTCGTCAGGCTCTTGACCATCGGAAAGAGAAGCGGCCAGTCGTTGTCGCCGGTCTTGAGGTAGCGGACGAACGTCTCGGCGATGAGCGCGTCTTCCTTCTTGCCGTCGAAGAGCGGTTGATTGGGAATGCCATAAAGGAATGCGACGGGCGCCTTGGCCTTCTTGGCCATTTCCATGCCGATGAGGATGCTGACCGGGCTCGCCTTGCCCCCCTGGTTGTAGAGCACGATCGTCTCGGTCGGCTTGACGCCGGTCGGCACGTAGACCTGAAGCTGGTGCTCCCACTTGATACCTTGCCAGGTCTGCGACACGAGTTCGATGTCGTAGACGTCGCCGAGCGAATGCTGGATCTTCTCTTTCAGTTTCCACGAGAACGAATCGTCCGGCTTCTTGACGTAATCCATCAGATCCGCGCGAGCGGGCGAGGCGACAACCAGCGCGGCGAGAAGGGTGAACAACGGCAGCACATGCTTCATCGAGAAATCCTCGTGGAGGTGCGATTCCGAGGATGAGATTAAGGCGAAGGATGCGAGATGTCAACCAAAAGACTAACGAAGCTTCTTCGCACGCAGCAACTTGTCTGCCCAGCGAGCGTCTTCCTTGCTCAGCCGCGGAGCCGGCGGCAGCTCGTAATCCACCGACGCGTCGTAGCCGGCCCGCTCGTACGCCGCACGCAGGGCGGCGCCGAGATCGAGCGGCACGTCGGCATCGGGATGTCGCAATGGGATGCC
>DASRSQ010000342.1:0-3715 GCA_035656475.1 Gemmataceae bacterium
CCGTACCCCGTGGCGAGGATGATCGGCATGTCCTGCCGGAACTCCCGGATGCGGCCGATCAATTCGTCGCCCCGCGCATCGGGCAAGCCGACGTCCAGCACGATGGCGCGCAGTTCCTCGCCCGCCGCGCCGAGCGCTTTGAGGGCGTCCTCGGCCGTTCCCGCTTCGACGACGTGAAATCCTGCCTCTGCCAGCGAATCGGCCATGAGCATCCGGATCAGTACCTCGTCCTCCACCACCAGAACGGAAACGGGGACCTGGGTGCGGTCCAGGATTTCGCGCACCTTCTGGCCAAGCGCGGCAAAGGTGAACGGTTTCGGCAGCAGGTCGACGCCGGCGTCGAGACGGCCTTCATGAACCAGCGCGCTGCCCGCATAAGCGGTGGTCAGGAGCACCTTCAGGGTGGGCTGCGTCTCGCGAATCCGCTCGGCCAGGCTACGCCCGTCCATCTCCCCGGGCAGACCGAGGTCGGTGAACAGGAGGTCGATATCCGGCCTGCGCGCCACGATGTCGAGCGCTGTCTTGGCGTCGCCGGCTTCGACGACGTCATATCCGAGCTCGCGCAGGCTTGTCGTGGTATAGGCGCGGACGCTCTCGTCGTCTTCCACAACGAGGATCGTCTCCGCAAGGTCGCCCCTGGGCACGCTCGTGCTCGGCCGAGCCTGAACAGGCTGCTCCTTTTCTCCGGCGTAACGGGGGAGGAAGAGCTTTATCGTCGTGCCGACACCGACTTCGCTGTAGATGCTCACATGCCCGCCGCTCTGCCGGACGAAGCCGTAGACATGGCTCAAGCCAAGCCCGGTACCCTGACCCTCGTGTTTGGTCGTGAAGAAAGGCTCGATGGCTTGGCTGCGCACGTCCTCGCTCATGCCTGTCCCCGTATCGGCCACGGAGATCATCACGTGTGAGCCGGAGCGCGCGTCCTCATGGGCGGCGGCATAGGCCTCGTCGAGTTCGACATTCGCCGTCTCGATGACCAGCCTGCCCCCGTTCGGCATGGCGTCGCGCGCATTGACGGCCAGATTGAGCAGCGCCGCTTCGAGCTCCGTCGGATCGGCATAGGTCAGATGCAGGGATTTGCTGGGGACCGCTTTGACCTCGATGCTCTCGCCGAGAGTGCGGCTGAGGAGCTCGGACATGTTGGCGACCAGATTGTTCGCGTCGACCGGCTTCGGCTCGAGCGGCTGGCGCCGGGCGAAGGCAAGCAGCCTTTGCGTCAGGGCTGCAGCCCTTCGGGCACCTGCCATGGCATTGTCGGCGGCGGCGCGAAGGGGCGCATCCATGGCATCTTCGTGCCGCTGCATTCTCTCCAGATTGCCGATGATGATCGTGAGGAGATTGTTGAAGTCGTGCGCCACGCCCGCAGTCAGGCGGCCGATGGCTTCCATCTTCGCGGCATGCCGAAGCCGCTCCTCGACCAGCCGCCGCTCCGAGATGTCGCGGATGCTGGCGAGCCAGGCCGGTTTGTTCTCCCAGCTTGTCTCGACGACCCGGATTTCGGCCTCGATCTTCTCGCCGCCGGGGCGGAGCACAACGATTTCGGCCGTCTCTCCGTCGATCGCGGGGATTCCGACCGCCGTGCCGATCAGATCGTCGACCCCACGTCCGAAAATCTGCTCCGCAGCCGGGTTCGCGAACAGGACGACGCCGTATTCGTCAACGACAAGGATGCCGTCGGCGTTCTTCTCAACGAGAAAAGTGATTTCCGTCTGGCTGGTTCCGACCTTCCTCGGGTCGTCGTCGGCGTGCGTCATGGTTTCTTCGTGGGGGTGGAACATCGCCTGTGTCGGTGCATGCTCGACCTGTCTCAGGCCGACGGGCCCGTCGCGAAAATATCCGGCGCATAGTCGAACGGCTCTCCGAAATGCATGCCGGCGCCGTCAATGGTGAAGCGGCGGATTTCCTTGGCGTGCTCGCTGCCGCGCATCTTCAGCACCATGAGGCCGCGATGCATCATCTGCTGCTCCTGGATGTAGCGCAGCAGGATGATCGAGTCTGTCAACGTCGAGATATGCTGCTCGCTCGCGCTCTGTCCGCCGACCAGGGATTTGCTGGTGGCGGTGCACAGGCCCGCGATCTCCCTTTTCTTGATGAAGGAGGTGATGCTGATCAGGAACTCCCGGAATCCGGTGTCGTGCGCGACACGTTCCAAAGCCGAGAGGCTATCGATTGCGATTCGACTCGGCTCGAACTCGTCGACAAGGGTCTGGATGGTCAGCAGATGGTCGGGCAGCCCCTGGGCCTCCGGGTAAAGGCAGATCACCTTCAGCTTGCCCTCCTGCTCCATCCGGTCGAAATCAACGCCCCAGCCGCGCGCATTGCGAAAGAGCTGGCCGCGGCTTTCCTCGAACCCGAACAGGATGGCCTTTTCGTCGGCGGCGACACCGCCGGCGAGGAAGTTGGTGACCAGGAGGGTCTTGCCGGTCCCCGTCGCCCCGCTGACCAGCGTAACGCTGTCGCGGAAGAAACCGCCGCCGCACATTTCATCGATGCTCGGATTGCCGCTCGTCACTCTGGTCGTGCTCGACTGCTGCTCGAGCCTGAGCGATGAAAGCGGGACGGCCACGACACCGCGGTCGGTCAACAGCGTGAACGGCGCCTCGCCTTCGACGTGATGGCTCCCACGCATCTTCAGCACTTCGATCGTGCGGCGGCGCTTCTCGTTGTAGAGAACGTTGCGCAGGATCACGACGTTGTCGGCCACGAATTCCTCAAGGCGGTGCCGGGTGATCTCGCCATATTCGCTGTTCCGCTCGGCTGTCATGAGCACGGTCAGGCCGGCTTTCTTCAGGGCGGTGCCGATGCGGAAGAGTTCGCGGCGGAGAAGCTTCGGGTCGCCGATAAAATGGTCGAACAATTGGGAAAGCGAATCGAGCACGATGCGTTTCGCGTTGACGCTGACGGCCGCATGCCTGATCCGGGCAAGCAGGCCGTTTAGGTCGAAGTCGCCGATCACCAGTTCGTCCTTGTAGGACGGGCTCGCATCGACAAATGCGAGACGCTTCTCCTTGCGCCAGCGCGGCATGTCCCAGCCGAAGCTGCGCATGTTGGCCTCGATATCGACCGGCGGCTCCTCGAATGTGACGAACACTCCGTTTTCGCCGTAGTCGGTGATGCCATGCGCCAGGAACTGAGTGGCAAAGACGGTCTTGCCGCTTCCGGGCGTGCCTGCCACGACGGTCGTGCGGGCCCTCGGCAGGCCGCCCATGACGAGCCCGTCAAACGCGTCCACGCCGGTCTTCACGCGTTCAAGAACTTCCGGAATTTCAGGTTCTTCCTCGGTCATTCGTTCCCGTCCTTCGCTGTGATCCCCAGGAAGCCAAGAATCCTGTTCGTATCGCTGAGGTCGCCGACGACCCGCTTCGGACTTGTCGGATGTTCACAAGAAAGGGTGGGGGTCGCGAGGATCCCGGCCTCCTCGGCGCGCTGGGGCTCGCTGAGCACGTCGATGACCTCGACCGGCCAGGAGGACATCGGCTCGCGTCCGCAGAGCCGCGCGAGATTGTCCTTGGCGCGGCGCGAACTGATCGTATCCCCGGAGATGTAGAGTCGAAGCGAAAACCCACCCACCTGGACCATATCCTTCTAGGCATCGGGCCGTCTGGCCGGATGCCTTCATCGGCGGGCGCCAGCAGACAAAAGACGCCGGCACTCATTGGCGAAGCGGGAAAAGATCACAACGCGGCGCGGCCGCACAAGATTGGAAAATACCAAT
>DASRSQ010000343.1:0-10825 GCA_035656475.1 Gemmataceae bacterium
CGATCTGCCGGCGGGGACCTATCGCATCGAGCTGGATGTACCGCAATATCGCGATCTGCTGGCCGAATCAAAAGAAGAGGCTGCGGCGCCGGGAGGCGATGTCTTCCGCATCTACCCGCGCGAGCACGGCGAATTGCTCGATCTGTCGACGAACGTCGGCATCCTGCAAATCCTTGCCGAGCGGTCCGGCGGCAAGCTGTACAGTCCGGACGATGTCGATGGCCTCGTCGATCGCCTCGAACGCCGCATCGCGCGCACCGAGTATCGGGACGAATCGAAGCCGTGGCAAGACGCACCGATGGTCTGGTGGATGCTCGGTGTCCTGCTCGGCCTCCTGACGCTGGAATGGGGTTGGCGCAAATGGCTGGACCTGCCATGAAATCATTAGCCACAGAGGACACAGAGAGCACAGAGAATTGTGCAAATCGCGCGTATTGACCTCTCCTCTGTGTTCTCTGTGACCTCTGTGGCTAATTCTTGAGGAATAGAATGGGTTCGCTCAATCTGATTCATTTCCTCGATTTCTGGTTTGCTTTGATGTTCTTCGCGGGATTGTGGCGGCGGTTCGGGCAGTATCAGAACGCCGCTCGACTGGCGTTGTCGATGCCGGGGCGCTGGCCGAACTTGCTTAAGCTGGTGAGCCAGTATCGCACGGTGTTCTGGACCTGGTCGATGCTGATGCCGGCGCTGCTGGCGCTCTTCTTGTGGCTGGCGCAAATGATGATGTCGCGGCTCGTCTTGCCGGCCGCGGGGTCGCCGCAGGATGGGCTGTCGATTGCGCGACTCTTTGAGGAATGGCCGGCGCTCTTCGTCGTTGGGCCGCTGGGATTGGCGATGTTCCTGTTCGACTTGTACAGCCTGTACGTGGTCGGGCGAATCGATCGGCCGATGCTCGAAAAGCATTTCGATCAGGCCGAATACTGGCTGCAATCGCGGACGGCCGACGTGATTCGCATCGCGACGTTTGGCCGATTCGATCCGCGCAAGATCGTCGCCAGCGAGGTGGAGACGGCGCTGATTGCCGTCGGCGACTCGCTCAACTTCACGCTCTGGTGGGTCATCATCCAGACCGGACTGCGTTTCGCCTTCGCCCTGTCGCTCTGGCTAACCTGGGCAATTACCCACTAGGCAAGCCAGGCAATTGGGCGCATCCTGATGTTGCTTTTCTCGCCCCGATTGGGCACTCTGTGAAGGGCAATGAGCCGCGACCGTAGGGGAGTGCGGCTGCCACGGAGGGAGCCGTGATCGGAATGCTGCGGAATGTTTGGACGCTGCGCTTCTTCTGCCTGGCCCTGGCGAAGCACGACATCCGAGAACGCTATCGCCGTTCGATACTCGGCATCGCCTGGTCGCTGATCCGGCCCGCGGGCATGACGTTGATGCTGACGCTCGTTTTCAGCAACGTCTTCGCCGTGCCCGTGCGTGAATACGCCCCGTATCTCTTCGTCGGCCTGATCGTCTGGCAGTTTTTCAGCGAATCGATCCTGCAAGGCTGCAACTCATTCAACCTCGGCGCCACGTACCTGCGCGTGCGGCCCGTGCCGATCGCGATCTTCCCGCTGCGCGTCGTCCTGTCGGCCGGCCTGCACGCGCTCATCGGCCTGTCGACAGCAACGCTCGCCATCGCCTGGCTGCACGGCCTGGAGCCGATGGCGCTGCTCACGCTCGCGCCGACGCTCGTGATTCTTGCGATCACCGCGTGGTCGCTGGCGTGCATCTGTGGCATCCTGTTCACGCTATTTTCCGATGCCCAGCAGATGGCGGAGATCTCGCTGCAGGCGCTGTTCTATGCGACGCCCGTGATCTATTTGCCGCAAACCTGGCAAGGCTCGGGCTGGCTGGCGTGGATCATTCGCTGCAATCCGTTCTCGTCGCTGCTCGAGCTGGTGCGCACGCCGTTGCTGCATGGCGAGATGCCGGATGGATCGGCGTTGGCGATCGCGCTGGCGTTCATGGTGGTATCGTGTGGAATCGCATGGTGCAGCTTGCGACGGATCGAACGCAACCTGGTGCTTTGGCTGTGATGCATTTTCTCCCCTCTCCCTCTGAGAGAGGGGTCGGGGGTGAGGGCAGAACTATCAGCGTCCTGGCGCATTTGCCCTCACCCCCAACCCCTCTCCCAAAGGGAGAGGGGAGCCGGTGCTGCAAAAAGACACGCCGCCCGCCTCTGCGAGTTGGGCTAAATGGAGGCATAATGCCGCACATCGAGATGGACCGGGTTGACCTGATGTATCCGCTGCGCGTCAATCGGCGCGCGACCTTCAAGGATTTTCTCCTGCAGCGCGTCCTGCGCCGCAACGCGACGCGGCCGACCTGCATCAAGGCACTCGACGGCATCACCTTCCGCGCCGACGGCGGCGAGTGCATCGGCCTCATCGGCCGCAACGGTGCCGGCAAGAGCACGCTGCTACGCGCCATCGGCGGCATCTATCCGGCGGCCACCGGAAGCCGCGAGGTCGTCGGCTCGATCTGCACCCTCTTCGACATCGCCGCCGGCTTCGAGTGGAACGCGACCGGTTGGGACAACATCCGCCTGCGCGCGTACCTGCAAGGCGAGACGCCCACCAGCCTCGCCGGCAAGCTCGAGGCGATTGCCGAGTTCACGCAACTAGGGGAAAATCTGGATCTGCCGCTCAAATACTATTCCACCGGCAAGATCATGCTCCTGAGCTTCGCAATCGCGGTCTGCTGCGAGCCGGAGATTCTGCTCGTCGATGAGTTCCTGTCGGCCGGCGATTTGCAATTCCGCGAGAAGGCCATCGGGCGCATGATCGAGATGGTGCGGCGCTCGCGCATCGTCATGCTGGCGAGCCATGATCTGGCGTTCCTGCGCCAGTTCTGCACGCGCATCCTCTGCCTCGAGAAGGGCCGCATCGTCGACGACGGTCCCGCGGAATGCATCATCGAGCGCTACACCGCATCGATGCGGCAATCGCCGGTGGTGCAGGCGGCCACGGCTCAAATCTAAAGTTGATCGGAAATCGCGTCGAACCTCCAGCTTCCCTCTCCCAGAGGGAGAGGGGAGAAATTCGATCACCCCGTGATGCGCGTGTACGCTTCCCCTTCGTTGACGGTCGCCCGTTCCGGACGCCCTTGATGGCGATAGATGACGCGCGTGTGGTCGAGGCCGAGGAGGTGCATGATCGTGGCGTGCAGGTCGTGGACGTGGAGGCGGTCCTCGACCGCGTGCAAACCCATCTCGTCAGTGGAGCCGATGACCTGGCCGCCCTTGACGCCGCCGCCGGCCATCCACATCGTGAAGCCGTACGGATTGTGATCGCGGCCGTCGCCGGCTTCGGATTGCGGCGTGCGGCCGAACTCGCCGCCCCAGATCACGAGCGTCGAATCGAGCAGGCCGCGCCGCTCGAGGTCCTTAAGCAGGCCGGCGACCGGCTTGTCGCTCGCCCGGCAATTGTCGGTGTGATTGCGTTCAATGTTGCGATGGGCGTCCCACTTGCTGCCCGAGCCGTGATACAGCTGCACGAAGCGCACGCCACGCTCGACCAGGCGGCGGCCCAGCAGGCACATCTGGCCGTACTTCGCGGTGACCGGATCGTTGACGCCGTAGAGGTTCTTGGTCTCTTCGGTCTCGTGCGCCAGATCGACCGCTTCCGGCGCCTCGGCTTGCATACGGTACGCCAGCTCGTAGCTGTTGATGCGAGCCTCGAGATCGCCGGCGACTGACGCGGTGCTCGGATATCGGCTGGCGTGCTCGCGGTTCAGATCGCCGAGAAGATCGAGTCGGCCACGCTGTTGCGTGCTGGCAATGGTCGCAGGCGGATTGAGATGCGGGATCGGCTCGCTGCTCGCGTGGATGCGCGTGCCTTGATAGACCGCGGGCATGAAGCCCGTGCCCCAGTTGCGGGCGCCATTGTTGACGCTGGCGGCGTTGTCCTGCATGACGATGAACGCGGGCAGATTCTCGTTTTCGGTGCCCAGGCCGTAGGTGACCCACGCGCCGAGCGACGGCCGGCCGCCAACGATCGAGCCGGTGTTCATCTGGCTGACGCCGTTGGAATGATTGAGCCCGTTCGCCCAGCAAGAATGGATGACGGCGATGTCGTCGACGCACGTCGCAATGTTCGGCAACCAGTCGGACACCCACAACCCGCTCTCGCCGTGCCGGGCCCAGCGGCGCCGCGATGGCAGGATCGGCGAATAGAATTCGCCCATCGGCGTGATGACCGGCCGAAAGCTATCGGGAATCCGCTGCCCCGCCAGCCGATTGACGAGCGGCTTCGGATCGAACGTATCGATGTGGCTCGGGCCCCCCTCCATGAAGCAGAAGATGACGCTCTTCGCCTTCGCCGCAAAGTGCGGCTCCCTCGCCCGGAGCGGATTGCCCGCCTCTTGGGCGCGAGCGCGATCGGTCCCGAGCAGGTAGCTGAGCGCAAGGGCGCCGAAACCGGCACCGCTTTGCAGGAGCATGTCGCGGCGCGTCAACGCCGGCGTGATTCGGCCGCAGGGGGGTAGGTTTGGCATGGTAAGCATTATATCGGCAGGAAATGGGCGATTGCCAGAGATTTCACTCGACCTTCGTGCATTTGCCGAAGATGCTGTTCTCGCTGACCCAACCGTTGATGCGTCCCCGGTTGTTGCCGATTTGAAAGCGTTTTCCCTGAATCGCCTTCACCAAGTGGAGATACTGGCTGCCGTTGACCTTGCACAGCACGATGTCGCCTACTTCCAGGCTCTCGACGTCCACCGGCTCAACGGTGCACAACTGCCCGGACTCGATCTTTCCCTGCATCGAGTTTCCCTTCGGCCGAAATTGAACGGTCTCGCCGGCTTGAAGGCGAGCAATGTCCTGCGTGGCCCATCCCATTTCGGCTCCTTGGCGAGAGCAACGCCCTTGTCGCGGTCTTTTCGGTTGCACTTGTCGTTTCCCAACCAGCTACTTAACATGTACAGATACCGAATCTCTGATTTCAAGGAAATCGTGCCATGTCGATCGATAAAAGCCTGCGTCGCAAGAACACCTTGCAGCGCGCTCGCAACGTGATGACTCGCGGGGAACGCATTCTCAAGATGCAAGCGGAAGAGCGCTGGCCGGAAGGCCGCAGTCCGTACGGGTTGCCGAAGGTCAAGGTGCTCAAGCTGGTCGTGAAGAAGGCGAAGAAGAAGGAAGAGAAGGCCGCGGAAGGCGCCGAGGGCGAAGCCGCTGCCGCGCCGGCCGCAGCCGCCGGTGGCGCCGCGAAGAAGTAACAAACGAAACGATGACGGCGGAAGGATGAAGGATGAATGTCTCCCATTGGTCCTTCATCCTTCCGCCCTCATCCTTTACCCTTTGATGACGCCAATCGGCCGCATCCTTGCCACCTTTTTCGACAATCCCGCCTGGTGGACGACGTCCACGACATCATCGACATTTTTGTACGCGTTCGGCTGTTCCTCCGCGAGTCCCTTGTGACTCTGGGCCCGCGCGATGATGCCCTTCGCTGCCAGCTCCTTGTCGATGCGCCGGCCGGCGGCTTCCTTGATCGCGGCGGTTCGGCTCATCGCACGGCCGGCGCCGTGACACGTCGTGCCGAAGGATTTCTCCATGCTGCCCGGCTGGCCGACCAGGACCCAGCTTGCGCGGCCCATGTCTCCCGGAATAATGACCGGCTGACCGATCGCGCGATACATCGACGGCACCTCCGGATGCCCGGCCGGGAAAGCGCGCGTCGCTCCCTTGCGGTGCACCCACACCTTCTTCTTGACGCCGTTGACCGTGTGCTCCTCGAGCTTCGCGATGTTGTGGCACACGTCATAGACGAGATTCATCTGCAGCTCTTGCCAGGATCGGCCGAAGACGTCGGCGAAGACCTCGCGGGCCTGCCACATCAAGAGCTGGCGATTGCACCAGGCGAAGTTGGCCGCCGCCCGCATTGCCGCGATGTATTTCTGCCCTTCCGGACTGTAAGCCGGGGCGCAGGCGAGCTGGCGATCGGGCAGGGTGATGCCGTACTTCTCCGGGGCCTTGCGGAGCAGGTGCAGGGCGTCATCGCAGACCTGATAGCCGAGGCCGCGCGAGCCGGAATGGATCATGACGCAGACCATGTCCTTCTCGAGTCCCATGACCGATGCGGCATCCTCGTCGAAGATGGCGTCGACGACCTGGACCTCCATGAAGTGGTTGCCCGAGCCGAGCGTGCCGCACTGCTGTTCGCCGCGCATCTTGGCATGATCGGTGACCTGGTCCGGGTCGGCCCCGTCGAGGTGTCCCTTGGCTTCCGTGTGGTCGATGTCTCCCTGCGTGGCGAGGTCGCGGCCGATGAGGTAAGCCGAGCCCTCGCCGAGCAGGCGCGTCAGCTCCTTGTCCTTGAAGCGATAGTGGCCGGAGCGGCCCACGCCGGTGGGGACATTGCGGAAGAGCTGATCAATCAGTTTTTGCAGGTGATGTTTGACCTCGCGGTAGAAGAGGTTGGTTCGGCACAGGCGGACGCCGCAGTTGATATCGTAGCCGACACCGCCGGGCGAGATGACGCCGCCCTCGTCGGGATCCGTCGCACAGACGCCGCCGATGCAGAAGCCGTAGCCCCAGTGGATGTCGGGCATCGCCAGGCTCGCGCCCTGGATGCCGGGCAGGAACGCGACATTGGCGACCTGCTCGGGGGCCTGATCCTTCTTGAGCTGCTCCATCAGCCTTTCGTTGGCGAAGATGAGCCCGTCGACGCGCATGCCCTGCTTGTAGCTTTTGGGAATGCGGTAGCAGCAAGCGTCCACCTGTTCGAGCGGACCGTTGAACATTTCCTTGGCCATGATAACTCCAGTTCACCGTCGTGTTGGCACGCCGCGATGCTGATCTAGGAATTCCGGCGAGCCGTGGCGCGTGAGCGTCCGGGTTCAGACACGCGGCGGCGAAAGAAGTTCACGAAATGTGAGCGCTCAAGGACGAGACGTTGTCCACCAGATGCCGAAGGCGACGAGCGAGACCAAGATCAGCAAGACCACGCTCAGCAGTAGCTTCTTATGAGCGTCCGACAGACCCTTGGGCCTTTCGCTCTTCTTGGGAATCGAAGTGACGACTTCCATTGGATTGGACGGATGAGGCGTCACGAGAATGACGATGCCGCAGCCGGAGCATCGAACTTTCTTCTCTTCCGTGATCATGGTTCCAAGCTTCATGACGGTCCGGCACGCATTGCACATAAAGCGAATCGACATGGCGGAACCACCATTCGGAAAGTGGGCTGCTCGGAATAGTACGAATCAATGTGCCACATACGCGACACGTGCTGAGCCTGGTTCTGTGTCCGACCGACACTGGCGGGCGGCGATCTGGTCGCCAATCATGAATCCTATCTGATTGGCAATGGCATGACAGCGCAAAACCGCGCGGTTTTAATAAATTAAGGCGATGGGCGGGGGTGAAGGCGGACGAAATCAGCGGTTGGCGCCGGTGGCATCGAGGCGGGTTTCGAAAAAGCCGAAGCGTCCGTTCGCGGAATGTCCGAGGAGGAGAACGCGGTAGGTGACCTGACCGCTGCCGACTTCGAAGCGGACATCGCCAACGCCGTTTTCGAGCCAGAGGTTCGGATGCCAAAGGAGAGTGTCGGCGAGCAGACCGGGGGTATGGATGTGGGCAAATTCGCGTTCCACGCTATTCATGAAGGCTCCGGCAAGGGGGGGCGGCGCGACATTTTTCTCGGGTAGAATTGGTTTCGGCGTCATCATCGGCGCCTTGCCGCCTCCCTTGGCGACATTGAAGCGATTTTGCAGATTGGGATTCTCGGCACGCAGCTGGGCATCCCGAGCCCGGGCGAGGTTCATCGCCAGCTGTTCGTGCTTGGCGGCCCTGGCAAGGTGATCGGCTGCGCTATCCGCCGCCGGCTTCCCCCCTGTCAGCTGCCGGCGTTCGCTTTGCGCTTCGGCGCGATCGCTGAACGCTCCGGTGGGAAGCTGTTCGCGCTGGCCGCGCAGGTTCGGCATCTGCTGGGCGAAGAGCGCGTCCAGGTTGCCAGGCTTCGCCGGTTCGATTCCCATCGCCAGCGGCTGGACCGCTTCGATCGGACCGAGCAGGTGATTGACGGCGAACAGCGTCGTCAGGCAGACAACCAGGCACGCGAACGCGCCGCCGAACGCCGGCGTGGCGGAGCGGTGGGCACGCACGATGCGATACGTCCCCAATCCCATCAGCACGACGGCGACAGCAAACAGGAGCCCTACGAGACCGCCAAGGGCCAGCCGCCCCGCGATCTTGGTGTTGTTCTCGAAATCCGCCAGATTCGCCGAGGCCAGCTGCGCCGCCTCCGCGAGCCGTTCGCGCTCGCTGCGCAACTGCATTTCCTCACTGATCGCGTCTTTGCGGATCGGCGTCAATGCCTGCGCGAGCTGCTCCTCGTATCGCTTCTGGGCCGCCGCCAATGGCATACTCTCTCGACTAAAGATGCTGGCCGGGGCGGCAGCAACCTTGGCGGTCCCCGCTTTGGCGACGTAGCGGCGCCAGCCGTGCGTGCCGAGGAACCGCTCGAGGACGGCGGCCGACGCGGGGGAATCGTGCAGCACGATTTCCGCTTGATCGAGGTCGGACCCATCGCGGATCTCATTCATGAGCAAGAAATGAGCTGACAGGCTCCGCGGCTTCGTCTGAAAGCGCTCGTCCACGACGCTGCCGAGAATCCACGCCGCCGCGGGCTGGCCCGTTTCGTCCGTGGCCCGGATCTTGGCGGACATCTTGCTCCCCGCGTCGACCTCGCGAGTGTTCGGCGTGAAGCTCAGGTCGAGCCGATGCGTCGAAGCGCGATAGATGAGGCGCTCTGCCACCGGAATCGCCTCGGCGCCGATGATCTCGAACGCCGTGATCCGAATCATGCCGCGGGCGTCCGGCGTCGGATCGAGCGTGAGGTCGATCGAGCCCTTCTTGGCATTGACCCAGCGTTCATCGACGACCTGTCCCCGGCACTGAGCCACGAGAAGCAGCTTGCGTTCGGGGCCGAGCTGGCGCAGCGTCATCCGGATCGGCTCTTCCTGGTTGCCCACCGCCTTTGCAACATGCAGCACGACGCCGTTGCTGCGAATGCCGAGCTTGGCGAACGGCTGCGGCACCTCGGCAGTCGCCGTCGGCGTCGTGACACGCACCGTATAGGTGTCCTTGGTGTTCGGCGTGAATTCGAACTGCCCCATGCCAAGCTCGTACGGCTCATCGACGAGAATTTGCAGATCGTCGTTGTCCTTGACCCACAGGATCAGTCGGCCGTCGCTGGTGACTGGTTCGCCGTTCTTGGCCCGCACGCGGAAGTAGACGCGGTTCTTGACCCCCGCGATCAGGTCGCCACCTTCGGGATAGAAATCCACTGCGAACTCCGTCGGTGTCAACGGCACGACAACATTCAGGTCGCGATCGTTCCCCGGCACCTGCAGCGACAGCTCCGCAGCCTTCGCTTCCTTGGGCAAATCCTTGGGTAGCGCCGCGGAAAAGCGGTAGAAGAACTCCACATCGGGTGCGTTCCCCTTCTTTCCTTTTTCCGCCTTCTTTTTGTCCATGAGCCCGCCAGACGCGCTTGGCAGACTGCCGCCAAAGCCCCGGCCGAACGTTTGCACGGCGGCCTGAGGCTCAAGCGTGATGGGGACCGGTTTGCCATTGACCTTGCCCAGCACCTGCTTCGCCTGCGCCCGGGCGGCGCCCCGCAGCACCAGGTCGCCCGTCACCGTGCTGCCCGCAACGTAGCGGTTCGGATCGAGACGGATGCCTGGCAGGTCGCGCACCACTTCCACCGGGACGCTGACAGTCCGCACATCGACCGTCTTCGGGTCAGCCGCACGGGCGAGGAGCGTGTATTCGCCTTCCGCGAATTTCTCCTCGATGGCGAATTCCGAGGCGATGATGCCTCCCGGTCCCGTCGCCTGTTCGAGCGAGCGGATGGTCTTTTGGTTGTGCCGCAGTTCGACATGCATCTCGATCGGCTGTGTCGGCGGCTGCAGCGTGTGCCGATCGAGCACGAGCACTCGGAAGAACAGCACGTCCTTGGTCTGATAAATGTTCTTGTTGGTATCAATGCGCACCACATGCGAGGCAGCACTCACGTGCAGCATCTCGCGCACGGTCGCCCGATCATGGCCCGTGTCCGCTTCGACAATCAGATTCAAGTTGCTGTTCGGTTTCGCGGCGCCCGCCTCGATCTCGGCGCGAGCCTGACCGTTATTGTCGGTTTGCAGATGCTTCACCTTGACCACGTCCCCCGTTGCCGCATCGGTCAACTTGACGCGCACGCTGGCCGGCACAAGCGGACCTTCGGGATGACGAGTGGTGATGTGCAGATAGCCGGCGGCTCCGGGTTGCAGGGTTGTCGGTCCGACGACGTGGAGGTGCGGAGCGGCCTGGGCATGCAGCTTGTTGATGATTTCCTGGTGACGCCTGGCGTGGGCCGCCGGCATTGCCGTCAA
The DNA here is from genome assembly GCA_035656475.1 of Gemmataceae bacterium. Classification (GTDB taxonomy): domain Bacteria; phylum Planctomycetota; class Planctomycetia; order Gemmatales; family Gemmataceae; genus SIAQ01. The sequence continues at coordinate 10,369 of DASRSQ010000343.1, forward strand.
ATGACGGTTCGCCTCCTGGTAGCGCGTGCGGACGCTCGTCAATTCCTTCTGATAGGATTCCAGACGATAGCGATGCCAGGAGAACGGGGCGACGACGGCAAGAAGGATGGCCGCGGCCGCCGCCCAGCGAACGATCGGACGACGCCAGAAGGAGCGCTTGACTGGTTGATCGGCAATGAACGGCAACGTCGGGGCCGGCACCTCGGGCGGTTGCTCCGGCTGCGTCTCTTGCGGAATTGCGAACTCTGGCACGGTGCGAACGGCGCGGGCGGCCTGGCTGAGCGTCTTTTGCTCCACCTGAGCCTGCTTCAGAGCCGACTGGCAGGTTGCACAGGTGTGCACGTGGGCGCGCACCTTGGCCTGTTCGGGCTCTTCCAGCACACCGTAGACAAAGTCGAGCAGGAGATCCTGGGTTTGATCGCAGTGGAGCATAGCAGGTTTACAGTTCTTTGAGCAC
>DASRSQ010000344.1:0-10185 GCA_035656475.1 Gemmataceae bacterium
CGAGAAAGGCTTTCCGCCGGGCCGCAAGCTGCAATGGGATCGCGCGATCCTGCCGCGCGTCATCGATCTGTTGCGAAAGGTGGAGCCGAAGATCGAGATCACGTGGGACAACCGGGCGATGATCAGCGTGCGTGTTCCCGACGTGAGCCGAGCGTGGGCGTATCTGCGCACGAAGGATTGCGAGGCGCTCCATTGCCGATTCCTTGGCAAGAAGGGGCAGTTCAATCTCAACCAGATCGAGAAGTTCGGCATCGATCCGACGCTGCAATCGGCGTCCGAAGGAGAGGCACTGATCTTGCAATTCCTGCACGACAATCACATCCATGCCCAATCGCTGCGCGAGATATTGCAGCAGCATCTGGCGGGGTTCCGCGAAATGTTTGGTGAGTGAGTTTGGACGGCGTATGATAATCTTCAAATTCGTATGAACGCATCGGAGATCCGTCATGCGCCGATTCTTCGCCATGTCGCTGATGCTGACAGCCGTCAGCGCGGCGAATGCCCACTACAACATGCTGCTTCCGAACAAGCCGTGGGCGGAGAAAGGCGAGAAAGTCACGTTCACGTATCAATTCGGGCATCCATTCGAGCATGAACTCTTCGATGCACCCCGGCCCATCGCACTCGTCGTGATCACGCCGAAAGGAAAGAAGGAGGCGCTCGCGATCGAGAAGGTGCTTTCCCTAATCAAGGTGGACGGCGCGGATGGGAAGAAAGTGACGGCATGGCAATTCACCTTCACGCCCCCCGAGCGCGGCGATTATACATTCACACTCAAGACAGCGAAGATCAAGCACGATGAGAGGAAGTTAATCGAAGACGTGGTGAAGGTTGTGCTGCACGTGCAGACACAAAACGGTTGGGACGAGGCGGGACCCGCCTTTGCGGACCACATCGACATTGAAGCATTGACTCGACCTTACAGAATCTTGCCAGGCATGGTGTTCCGCGGGCGAGCGATCTCGTCCAATAAGACCGGCGCTGCAGGGATTGAAATCGAAAAATACAATCCGAAGCCGATCAAGAACCTGCCGCCGGATGAATTGATCACTTTCAAGACGAAGGCCGACGACAACGGCATTTTTGTGACGACGCTGCCCGAGGCCGGTTGGTGGGGCGTGACGGCACTCTCGAACGCGGGGCCACGCGCGACATTCTGGATTCACGTGGACGAAAAGAAATGATCCTGTTCGCGGTCCACATTTCCGATGGCGTGCTGACCATGCCCTGGCTGGCGGCCGGATTCGCGCTGGCGGCGCTTCTGCTCGGGCTGTCGGCGCTGCGCGTGCGCGAGGACGAAGTGCCACGCATCGCGATTCTGACGGCGGCGTTTTTTGTCTCCTCGCTCATCCATGTTCGCGTCGGGCCGACGTCGATGCATCTACTGCTGACCGGACTCGTCGGCGTCGTCCTTGGCCTGCGCGCCCCGCTCGCGATCTTCGTCGGCTTGCTGATGCAGGCGGCCCTCATCGGGCACGGCGGCTATTCCACCCTCGGCGTCAACACCTGCGTGATGACACTGCCCGCCCTCTTTTGCTACGGCGTCTTCCGTGCGGTGCATCACATCAACTGGATCAAGTCGCCGATCGGCCGCGGCCTGCTCGTCGGAATCGGCGCGGTCGTACTCTTCCTGAGCGGCGTCTACGGTTTGACGCTCATGCTCAACACGCCGCTGACCAGCATCGAGGTCAGTGCCATCGATCTTGCCAATGCGCGCATGCTGGATCCGGCGTTCCTTGGGGCGGCGTTTTTGTTCGCGGGGATTGCGGTCATTGTCGAACGGCAGTTCGAGAACACGCCGGAGTTTCCGCTCGGCTTTCTCATTGGCGAATTGTCGGTGCTGTTGACGGTCGCACTCAACGGTATCGTCTTGCTGATGGGGGGCGAGCAGAATTCGCCGATGATGGTGCTTGGGTTGATGCTCGCCCATTTGCCGATCGCAGTGATCGAAGGCGTGATCCTTGGCGTCGTCGTGGGCTTTCTGGTGCGCGTCAAGCCGGAAATGCTGGGGATGGCGAAACCGGTGATCGACGCATGACATTTCATCCGCGCACGCCTGCGGCTACGCAGGCGGCGGCTTCTCGGGAAAGATCTCCTCGAACGACACGTCCCATTGCCCGAGGCCGAGGCTCACGACCGCGCTCGATCGCTTCGCATCGACTCGTATGATCTTGCCGTGCTTGTCGTACTTCGGCACCCATACTGTTGAACCCGGCGCCAGCTTCGAGCGCCATTCGCGCAGCTCGGCGGCCTCGCGCTGCGAGCGTTCGAAATCGGCCAATCGGCTCGCATATTCTTCGCGCTGTTTCTGCGCGTCGAGCTGCGCTTCCATCGCCTCGGCTCGCGCCTTCTCCGCCTCCTCGCGCTTTTGCTGAAGCTGGATCAATTCCGGCGCTCGCTTCTGGCGCCGCTTCAAATAGCGATGCGCCCGCTTGAGCAGGTCGCGCGGCATCTTCAAACGCCGCGCGATGCGCAGCGCGTTCGACATGCCGAATTGGCCGATCAGCAGACGATAGGTCGGCCGCAACGTTTCCACGTCGAATTCGACGGCCGCGTTCTCGGCACGCTCGTTGTTGAACGCGTACGTCTTCAGATCGCCGAGGTGCGTCGTCACCATCGCCCGGCAACCGATGCCATCGAGCTGATCCAGGATCGCCCGGCCAAGCGCCGCGCCTTCCACGGGGTCAGTGCCGGCGCCGAGTTCATCGAGCAGCACCAGGCTCTTGGCGTCCGCGGTCTTGAGGATGTGCGCGATGCGCGAGATGTGCGAACTGAAGGTGGACAGCGATTGCTCGAGGCTCTGCTCGTCGCCGATGTCGGCGAGGACATGCTGAAAGATCGGCACGTTGCTCCCCTGGCCAGCCGGGATGTGCATGCCGGCCTGGGCCATCAGGCAGAGTAAACCGGTCGTCTTGAGCGTGACCGTTTTGCCGCCGGTATTGGGGCCGGTGATGACGAGCATGTTGAACGGCGTCCCGAGCCGCAGATCGATCGGGACCACGGTGCGCGCCGCCTGCGGAGTGGCAGACGCGGCTTCGGTGCGAAATAGCGCCTCCAGCAATGGGTGCCGGGCGGTGCGCAGCCAGAGAACGCCATCGGTGTTGATATCGGGACAGGAATGATCGAAGTCGCGCGCATAGCGCGCTTTCGCGGTGATGAAGTCGAGCTTCGCGATCGCCTCGATGCCCAATCCCAATGGCCGGGCGACGCGGCCGACGTCGGCGGATAGCTTGCGAAGAATCTTCCGGACCTCGCGGTCCTCGTCGCTCTTGAGGACGACTCGCTCGGCGCTCAGCGATGCGACCTCGGCCGGCTCGATGAAGACGGTTTCGCCCGTGCTGCTCGTGCGATGGATGACGCCAGTGAGCTTGTGGCGAAAATTGACGGCGACGGGCAGAACATAATGATCGCCGCTGACGGTGGCGTTGGGATAGCGGAGGATTTTGCGCAGCTCGGGATCGCGCAAGAGATGCTTGATGCGCGATTGCACCTTGTCATCGACGGCGGCGATTTTCTGGCGCGCTGCGGCAAGTTCGGGGCTGGCCATGTCGAGCACGTGGCCGCGGGAATCGATGCAGCCGGAGATAATCTTCGCGACCTGGCCAAGGTCTTCGATGGGATGCATGAGCGCGATCAGCCGCGGCGATTTTTCGCCGAGCCGCATGCGCCAGCGATACATGTGGCCGACGCAGTTGAGCGTGCCGGCGACGTCGAGCAGTTGGTCCGCGGTCAGCATCGCGCCGATGGCGGCCCGGCGAACCAGCAGGCGAACATCCTTTAACCCCGCGAACGGCGGCGTCTGTCCTTGACCGAGGACGTCGACCATCTCCGACACGATTGCCAGCTCGGCCCGAATGCCGTCAGCGTTGGTGCTGGGTTCCGCGAGTAGCGCAAGATCCTTGCCGAGCGACGAGTAGGCGTAGGTCGCCGCCAGCTCGCGAATCTTGTGAAACTCCAGCAGCTCAAGCGTGTGAGCATCCATCGTCATCGCATCGATCATTCCACCAGGACACGGAACCAGCCATCGGGTTCAGGAATTATCCTGTCTCTCACCCCTCACCCATGAGCCCTCACCCCTAACTAGTGCCTTGAAAAGTAGACGATGAACGCAAAAAAGGCGGCCATCACCAGGATGGCGCCGAAGATCATGCCGCTGATGCTGACGAACCAGCCGGCGGCGGCATTGTCCAGCGGGGCGGCCGTCTCAAGATTCTTGCGCAGCTCGCGTTCCAGCTCCGCACGAATGCCCGGGCTGCAGGGCCCCCAGTGGAGCGTGATGTGCGACATCGCGGCGAAACTTTCGACCGATACTTCTGCATGCCGAGTGCCGGCGGCCGTGGCCAGGCGCGGCTTCTCCGTCACGGCGCTGCTGTCAACATCGTTCTCGGGAATGGGCGTCAGCACCAGGCGATTGCGATCTGCCGCGGCCGACAAGCCGAGGGCCGCGAACGTTTGCGACGCGGCCTGGGAGAAGAGCTCGGTGTCCACGTTATAGATGACGGTCTTGTTGACGCGTGCGAGCACCATCAGCACCGCTCCGCAGACGAGGACCGGGTAATAGATGATGGTGACGATGAACGCGCCCCAGCCGAGCGCACCCGGGCCGAGCACCCGATCCATGAACACGAAGCCGATCACTGGCAGCGTCGCCAGAAAAAAGCCAGCCAGGGCGGATAGCAGACCAATCGCGTCCCACGAGCCACGCACCAGCAGCGGCCGACTCCGCCGATTGACCGCGGCGAGAATGAAACAATAGACGGCAACGGGAAGGAGGAACGCCAGAAAGGCGAAGAGCGCTAACGCGATCTCTCTCATGGAGCAGCTTTCGATTGTTGGATGATGCGGTCATCTTAGCGACGACGCCAGGCTGGTCAATGCGCCGCCGGCAGCACAGCGATGTTTCGACGGCCGCACCCACTTGTCAACTCATGCGAATTCGAGTCGCTGTAATCCGAAAAATCGTCAAAGTTTCCCCAGCTTGATGCCGATAGATTGGAAACGAGATATTGTCGGCTCATGCGGGGAAACCAGTGCGGCGCCTACGCACAACCTGGTTGCTGCTTGCCGGACTGCTCGCTGGCTGCAACAGCATCTCACCCGCGCTGTCGCTGTCCGACGAAAGCGAGGTCGCAGGCGTGCGCATGCAGAACGCCGAAGCGCAGCCCGGCGATACAGAACCGAAAATGGAAGATGCGCCGAAGATCGAATCACCTCTCGCAACGACGGATGCCGGGCTGAAAGCATCGGTCAGATTGATCGGCCGCATCGAAGCCGACGCGATCATGGTCAGCCAAACCCAGCGCGACAAGGCTCTCATCGGCGACCTGGAAAACGCCACCGGCTTTCGCCGTCTTCGCCTCGGCGCCAAAGGCGACATTGGCGATCAAGTCGCGTATCAAACGGAGTTCGACTTCGCGACCGGCAACTTCGTTTTGCGCGACACCTATCTTGCCGTCACTAAACTCCCCATCGTCAACGAAGTGCGCGCCGGCTATTTCCGTGAACCTTTCAGCCTCGAGCAACTGACCAGCAGCAACTACTTCCCTTTCATGGAACGCTCCCCCGTCAACGCCCTCGATCCACCGCGCCACTGGGGCGCCGCCTTCTACACCCACACCGACGATCTGCGCGCCACCCTCGCCGCCGGCATCTTTCGCTCCGGCACCAACAACACCGGAACCGATATCACCGACAACAACGACATGGCCTATACCGCTCGCGCCACCGCGCTGCCGTGGAATGACACCGAAGGCTTCGCCTATCGCCTGTTTCAGGTCGGCGGCGCGTTCTCGCAACGATACCCCAAAAACAACATCGTCACCTTCGAGCAGGGCCCGCGCTCCAGCCTGCTCCAGCCCGCTTCCGACAATCCGCTCACCCCCATTGTGCCGAACATCGCGATTCCGGCAAACCAGTATCAGCAATACGACCTCGAATGCCTCCTCATTCTCGATTCGTTGTCGTTCCAGGCGGAGTGGACCGCATCGTATATCGAGCAGATCGGCGGCAGCCCGGTCTTCCTGCACGGCAGCTACGCCTTCGTCAGCTACTTCCTCACCGGCGAGCACCGTCAGTACGATCCGGTGTACGCCAGCTTCAGAGGCACGCGCGTGCGCCGTCCCTTCGTCTGTCTTGCCGGCCAGCAGCAGCCGCGCGGCCTCGGCGCCTGGGAGCTGGTCGCGCGCTTCTCCTACCTCAACTTTGACGACCCGAACCTGCCCCTGGCCGCCAACGGACTGAAGGTCGGCGAACGCCTCGCCACCGGCACCTTCGGCATCAACTGGTATCTCAACGACTACGCCCGCATCATGTTCAACTACTCGCGCAACGTCCCGGTCGACCCCAACTTCGGCCCGAGCGGCGCCGACAGCTTCTCGCTACGCTGTGCGGTGTTCTGGTAGAAATGCGTGGCCTCGCCGACGCGATTGTGTTACGATCCTCCCCCAACTTCGATTCGCGTCAGGAGGACCGCCCCATGTCTCGGCGCACGATCGCGATTCTTGTGCTCACCCTGTTCCCCGCCATCGCCATCGCCCAGCAACGGACTGACGCCGACGGCTTCCCGCTGCCCGATGGCGCCGTGATGCGGCTCGGTAGCCTCAAGTTCGTGGCGCCCGATCACATCAGTGCCGTTGCGATAACGCGGGACGGCAAGCGGATCGCGAGCGGCTATCGCGACATCCATGTCTGGAATGCCGACACCGGCACGATTGTACGAACGATTGAGGCCAAGGTTTCCCAGACATTTATTGATGCCCTGACATGGTCGAAAAATGGCCGCTGGATCGCAGCGATGAATCACGATACGGAGTTCACCGTCTGGGACGCCGAGAGCGGAAAACCACACTGGCAGAAGCTCGGCCTGAAGCCTGTGGCAGGAAAAAATGTTCTGGCGATGCGCTTCGTCCACGATGATCGAGTGATGGCATTTGCCATGGAGGGAAGCATCGTCGAGCTCTGGAACCTCGGCGAGGCGAAGCCTGCCCACACCTGGCACGTAGACGATGGCAAGTGGGCCCAGCTCAAAGCGATTGGCGACGGCCACGAGTTCGGCCACGTGTCCCTGTCGCCGAGCGGTGATTTGATGGCCTGGCTGGCGATGCACAAGGATCGCAGTGCCGTCCTCATTTACGAAACGGTCAACGGCAAACTGCGGCACGTTGTCAAGAACGTGGTTCGCACGAAGCGCGTTCGGCTTCTCGATGAAGGCAAGACGCTAATCTGCGATCCGGCGTGGGGCGGCAAGGAAGAGCCGACATTTGCTGTAGTCCATGTCGCGGATGGCTCCGTTTGGCTTCATTGCGAGTATCGGCCAAGGCCTATCGTGATCAGCGGTCTGCCGTTTAACCGAGAGCACCCTCAGGTGCCCCGTTATGAAGGGGACATTGGTGCGTTCGGAAACGGCAAGATTCTGGTAACGTCGGACGGTATGGGGATCATGCGTTGGGACGCTGTTACCGGGAAGCGGTTGCAAGTGTGGGACGCGCATGTCCGAGGCCCGTACGGTAACGCGGATGGAAAGCGGTTGGTGTTTGGCCAGGGACGCCGACTGCAGCTCTGCGATGATTCATTCGTGCCATTCGGATCAGGGACAGAGTTTGCCGCCGCACCATCTGTTTGTTTTCAAGCTGATGGTAAACTGGTCGCCCAGGATCAGTGGACTCACCGCTTGAACATCTGGGATCTCAGGCAAAGAAAGATCGCCGCGACCATGCTGCGGCGTGAACAACCAAGCTCCGGGCGAGCGCCCGTCAGCAACGACGCACTCCGGAATCTGTATGCCCATCACGATCAGAAGTGCATCGTGATTCGGGATCTCGTTGCCAATCGAGAAATCTGCCGCCTGCCTGTCAGCGTAGACAATGCGTTCCGAGTCGTTCCGGGCATCAGTCCTGATGGCACAAAGACGTTCGTCTATGAGAAAGGTAAGGATGCGACGGCGATGCGCTGGTATGAAACCAAGAGCGGCCGGGAACTCGGCCAGTACGTCATAACCAAAGACATGGCATTCCCGGACCTCTACTGGCCAGTTGCGTGGTACGCGGACGATGGTAGCAAGTTTGGTTACGTCGCGCGCGATAGCCGGCTCGTGCTCGTGGATTCCGCCACGGGTAAGGTGTCGCAGGTTATCGGCTCGCCGACGCCGGAAGGCGCGATCTATACGAGCGAAGGTTTTGGGCGAATGATTAGGACCTACCGAAATCACTCCAGCGAGATGGAACACTTTTGCATCTATGATGCTGCATCAGGCAGACGCATGCGACGATTCAAGACCTCAGAAGGAAGGTATAGCCACCTTTCGCCCGATGGTAGGCTGGCAGCAATTGGGGCTGGCCGCTTCATCGAGACTGCATCCGGACGGTTGCGCAGCCAGGTCCCAGTGGGACCGAACGCTGACTCGTCTTCGTTCAGTCCCGATGGAAAACACCTTGCGGTAAGTTATGAGGACACCACCATCCTGATCTGGGACCTGATCCGCAGCTGGAGCGGCAAGCCCGCGCTGCCGGCGCCGCGCTCGCTGGATGACGCTGACAAGCTCTGGGCAACGCTGGGAGACGCCGATCCGCTGGTCGCTGATCCAGCGTTGTGGGCTCTTGTCGGCGCGCCAGAGCAAGCGCTGGCGATGATGCGGAAACGCTTGCAGACCGTGAAGGCGCCAGATCCCGAATGGTTGCGCGCCAGGATCGCCAAGCTGGACAGCACGAGTTTTCGCGAACGGTCCGTGGCTGCTGATGACTTGATCCGCGTCGGCGAACTGGCGTTACCGGCGCTGGAGGCGACACTCAAGAAGGGGACGCTGTCGCTCGAGCAAAAGCGGCGCGTCGAAGAGGTCCTGGCCCGAATCGATGGTCCAATTGCGGCTCCCGCCAATCTCCGTGAGCTGCGTGCCGTCGAGGTGCTGGAACGAATCGGCTCGTCCGACGCGCGCGTGCTGCTCCAATCGATCGCGGCCGGCGATCCGGCTGCGTCGCTGACACTCGAAGCACGCCTCGCGCTTGGCCGAATGCCCCCGGCCGCTCGCGCCGAATGACCGCACCACTGCGAGATTGTACCGCGCGAGCGAACCGTTTTTCCAGGACCGTTGCCGAGGAATCAGCCCGCACCTTGGTGCGGCCTCTCCCCCGGTCTGGTGGGCATCTACTCCGCAGACTACGTAAAATCCATCGTTTTTCGGCAATCGAGGTGACCACGGCCTCGTGGGCATCTACTCCCTCTGCTGGCAACGGTTCCGCTGCGATCGCTCTGGCGTGCATTGCCTGGTTTCCGTAGATTATCAGACATTACCGAGTCCGCTCGCATGCAGTTGCCCTCCAATGCGCGAGGGATTGACGGGACCGGAATCCATCGACCATCACCGGAAGATCGCAGGAGCGACGCACGCAATGTCCACTCCCACTGAATATTTGCCCTTCGAAAACGATATCCAGGAACTCGAAACCGTTCTCCTTCGGCTCGAGGCCAAGGACTCGCAAGGTGAGACGAGCGATGAAGTTCGCCGAATGCGCCGCGAGCTGATGAGCTTGATCCGCAAGATCTACAACAATCTCGGCGCCTGGGACATCGTCACCGTTTCCCGCCATAAGCAACGGCCGCAGACGACCGACTACATCAACATGATCTTCGACGAGTTCGTCGAACTGCACGGCGACCGCGCCATCGGCGACGACCGCGCCATCCGCACCGGCTTCGCCCGCATCGGCGATCACCGCGTCCTCCTGGTCGGCCATCAGAAGGGCCATCAACTCAAGGAAAAGATGGAGTGCCTGTTCGGCTGCGCTCATCCGGAAGGCTACCGCAAGGCCCTGGTCAAAATGAAGATGGCCGAGAAGTTCAAGTTGCCGATCATCTGCCTGATTGACACACCCGGCGCCTATCCTGGCATCGGCGCCGAGGAACGCGGCCAGGCCCAGTTGATTGCGACCAGCCTGCTCGAGATGGCCCGCCTGGAAACGCCGATCATCTGCGTCGTGATCGGCGAAGGCGGCTCCGGCGGCGCGCTCGGCATCGGCATCGGCGACCGCGTCAGCATGCTCGAATTTGCCTACTACTCCGTCATCAGCCCCGAAGGCTGCGCCGGCATCCTATGGAAGGAGGCCAACGACGAGACGAAGCGCCTGGCCGCCGACGCGCTGAAGCTGACCTCGCGCGACCTGTTCCGCCTGCGCGTCATTGACGAGATCATCG
>DASRSQ010000345.1:0-10684 GCA_035656475.1 Gemmataceae bacterium
GCGTTGCTCGACCCACCCTACGCGGCTTATAACTCCACCTTGGCGATATAAATGCGTTGGCGATCGCCAGTGCGGAAGACTTCCTCGAGCAGGGTCTCCGCGCTCGGTGACACCTGGCGTGTTGGGCCGACCTGGGTGCCGTTGATCCAGACGGCGAGCGGCTTGGTCAGGTCCATCATGCCGGGGGTGATCCAGAAGGTGAGCTTCTTGGCGCCGCTGACGCGCATGTTGACCTGGTTCCAGATCTTGGCGGTGCCGGACTTGTCCGATTTGTTGCCAATGGACAAATTGGCCTGGAAGGTGGCTGGGCGGAAAGTGCCAGCCCAGCGTTTGTCGTACGGATCGTGCAGGCAGCGGTCCGTGATCGCCTCGCAGCTCAGCCAGTAGAAGCGGTTGTTGCTGGCGCGTGTCGAGTGGAACTCTTCGCCAATGTTATTGCCGAACGTCGCCCGGCCCATCTCCTTCAGCGGCGTGTAGCGTTTCTTTCGGCTCATCCAGTCCATGACCTTGGGCACTTCGAGGCCGAACCATTCGGAGCCTCGTCCCTTGTATTCGACATAGATGCAGTTGTACGGCGAGCGCGTCCAGTCCTTGAAGAGCTCGCGCATGAGCTTGGGATTGCCGCCGTTGCGGTCGCCTTCGATGACGTAGAAGGGGAGATACTGGGCATTGGGCCAGTAGAAGCGTTTCGTGAAGAGGGTGAATACGCCGTTCATGGGGACGACGCCGGCGAAGAGGTCGGGATGGCCGAGGCCGACATCGAAGGCGAGGCCGCCGCCGTCTTCCCAGCCGAACAGGAAGACGCGATCGGAGTCGACCTGAAAGCGGCGGCGCAGGTCGCGCAGCGTGTCGAGCACCATCTGCTGTTCTCTGGCGCCGGGCTCGACCTTGTTTTTGAAGAAGCCCTTGCCCGTCCACTGCGGCGCCGCCAGGATGAAGCCGTGCCGGGCTGCATCTTCGGAAAATCGCTTGATCGTGTCCTCGGCCGTGTCCCGGCCCGAATGGAGCAGGATCGCCACCGGATACGCGCGCTGATGATGATAGTCCGGCGGCAGTTGCAGGTAGTACGTCGTGCCGTCGTCCGTTTTCACGGTCTGCACGTTATTGTTCAACAGCTTCGGATCGTGCGGCGCGACCGGCGGGATCATGCGCACGAGCCGGGCCAGCACGTCGATGGGCACTTCATTGTCGCGCATGTAGGCGCTCAGGAGATTGGTGCGCTTGACGGAGCTTTCGCTGGTGAGATACTCGGTCAGGAAATCGCGTCCCTTGGCGAGCTTGAGGGCGAGCTTGACATCGGGCTCGGCCGACAGCTTGCCCTGGAGCCAGCCAGTCACCGCGAGGGCGAGTACTTCCTCCGCGGTCTGGGCCGGCTGCTTCTTGTTTTTGCGATCGGTCTCGTATTGCTGAGCGAAGAGCAGGAACGTCTCGAGCCGATCGATCGTGTCGGGGTTGAGTTCGTCGTCGATGAACTCGGTCGCCTTGGTCCAGGTCTCCGCATTCTTCTTGGTGTACGCCGGCATCGTCTTCAGATACGCCTTCGCCAGCTCGATGTCGGTCTTGGTTTTGGCATATTTGACCTTGAGGTCGGCGGCCTTGATTGCCAGGGCAGGGCGGACGATCTTCTTGAAGTTATTGCGTTCGTAGACCTCGAGTCGCTGCATTGCTATCGAATGCTGGCCGATGTTGCCGAGCCGTTCGATGTCGTCGACATAGAGGTTCGTTTTCTCGGCCTTGAGCTTGTCGAGCATCTCCTCGGCGGTCTTCTTGTAGGTCGGATGGTTGTCGATGATCGCCTGCAGCTCGAGCTCGGTCTCCTTGTACCAGCCCGCCTGCTGCATGAACTCGGCCAGCTTCAGGTATTTCTGGGCGTCAGGCAACTCCTTGAACTGCTTGCGCGTATTGAGAATGTGCAGGGCCACCTTGCGCGTTAGCTCCCGGCCGATCTCCTCGGTGAAGTAGGTCGGATTCCATTCATAGTCGTCGGTGGTCACCTGGATGAATTGTGGCGTCACCATCGCCATCTGTTGTTTCATGACAATCGGCCGGTTGTTGGCCTTGTTGGTGAAGTTGATGATGCGATCTCCCTTTTCGGTCCAGTCGCCGATCTTGTCCATCTCGAACTCGGGCAGGATGTGGCGTTTTTGCAAGGGGAATGAATCGCGCAACTTGAGGAGCATGTTTTCGCGCATCTCGCCGGCCTTGGGCTGATAGACCTTCGTCACCTGCGTGGGACTGAAAGTGATGGTGCGCACGTGGTCGGTGAGGAAGAATTCGCCGGACATCACCGGAAAACCTCGGCCACTGTCTTTGTCCCACACATACTCTCGAACCTTTTCGTTGACTGTTCCCTTGATGTCGAAGCCGTCCTTGAAAATAACGATTGCCTCACGCTTTTGCTGAGCGAGCACGGCGACGGGCAGCGCGAACAGGATCAGCAGCGATAGCAATCGCAACGACGATGTCATGACAACCTCTGCCTTCGGGCAATATGCGCAGCGCCTTCCCCGGATTTCACGCTGCGAGTGGATATGGTGATTTTCGTCGATGCTCGACGATGTTGCAAGCAGGAGTTTGATGAAACTGCTGGCATTCGCCGGCGCCTCCTGATAGCCTAGGAGTTGGCCATTTCGACGAGGCGGCACCATGAGGTATCTGCGACATTGCCGACGGATCGCGCTGCTCGCTGTGCTCACGCTCGCGGCGGGTTGCAACCGCTCCGGCGGCGCGCCGGAACTCGTCTGGGGCCAACGTGGCGTCCGCGATGGCGATATCGTCAAGCCGCGCGCCATCGCCATCGGGCCCGACGATCATCTCTATCTCGTCGACTGGACCGCACGCATCCAGGCCTTCGATCGCAACGGCAAATACCTCGGCGCCACCTGGACCAGCCCCGACTATCGCAATGGCCGGCCCAGCGGTCTCAGCGTCGATTCCAAGGGCAACGTGATCGTCAGCGATTCGCACTACCACTGCGTCCGCATCTATTCGCCGACCGGGGAGCTGCTGCAAACCTTTGGCTCCGCTGGCACCGGCCCGGGGGAGCTTGGCTATGTCAGCGATGCCCTGTGCGATGACGCCGGCAATTTCTACGTCGCCGAGTTCGGCGAAAATCAGCGCATCAGCAAGTTCGACAGCGCCGGCAAATTCATCAAATGCTGGGGCTCCCCCGGCACGGAGCTCGGCCAGTTCGCCCGCATCCGCGCCATGACGCTCGCCCCCGACGGCAACCTCTACGTCGCCGACTCATGCAACCACCGCATCCAGGTCTTCACCACCAACGGCGACTTCGTCCGCGTCTTCGGCACGCCCGGCCGCGAGCGCGGCGAGCTGTCGTATCCCTACGACGTGGCCTGTTCGCGCGGCCGCACGCCGTACCTGTATGTCGTGGAGCTGGAGAATTGCCGCGTGCAGAAATTCACGCTGGAGGGGGAATCGCTCGGCGTCTGGGGCAGCCCCGGCCGCGCGCCGGGGCAGTTGTGCAGTCCATGGGCGCTGGCGGTCGATAGCCGCGGCGTGGTGCATGTGGTGGATAGCCTGAACGATCGGGTGCAGCGCATTTCTTTCTAGCGGAGACTCGCGTGGCCGGGACACCAATTACGCAATTCGCAATAGACGAAGACAAGATGAGTGCACTCCGGGAATGCATGACGAGCTACGACGTCGGCCCGCCGAATGCGGAATGGCCTAACAATATCTTGTCTACAAAGACCGTTGTGTACGAGGATGGGCTCATCACTCGTGAGGGGCAGTCGCCCCCACGTGCAATCGATCCTGATGAGTTGCAACGATGCAAGAAACTGGCAGCGGAAGCCCATGCCATCATGGGAAATGTCGATGTCGGCATGGGTTCGGAATCTTGCGATCCGTTCCATGAGTTTTTCATCGCTGGCCGGATCGATGAGGTTGCTGCAAAGAAAATTGACGCCGCCCTCATTCAAACCAAGTTTGGCGGCACGATCTTTCCGCTGGCAACGATTACGGTTGAGCCTCTCGTAGAATCGGGCACATGGTGGTCGGAGGTGAAACACGATGGCTCGGAGTCCGGTGACGAGTATTTCTTGCCATGGCGCGCCATGATGAAGTGGTTCCGGAATCAACCTGACTTCCTGGACACCGCATTTGTACGCATCGGCGATTGCGGTGAACTTCAAGAGATCGATAACGCCGATTACCCGCCGGGCACCGAGATTACCGGGTGCGTGCTCCCCCGACTTGCGCTGGGACTGACCAGGGGTGGTAGTCTGATCGGCCTGTTTGGGTACTCCGTGCAAACGTGATCTTGCTACCGCATCCAACGGATCACCAGCATGATTGACTTCCTCGTTCAACACTGGCTCGCGTTCACGCTGCTCCTCGCTGCGCTCGGCCTGGGCATCGCGACGGCGGTGCGGCGCGCTCGCTCCGGCGAGTGGCCGTGGCGACTTTATCTGCCCGCGCTCGTGCTCGCGTCTTACGCCGGTGGCGGCATCCTTGCGGACCTCGCCGACTTCGCATGGTGGATCGGGCTGACGATTTGCATCGCTGCCTTCGTCGTGTTCGTCGGCATGCTCGTTCTCGTCATCGTCAATGGCCTGTGGTCGGCCTACGCAGGATACGGGCTCACCGGCGTCTTCTTCTTCGGCCTCGGCGCGTGGACGGCGGCGCCGCTTGCCGACGCGCTCCATTACGCCGGCGCCTTTCTGCTCTCGGTCCGCGTCCAGTACTACTGGTGGTTCCTGCTGCTCGGCCTGATCCCGCTGCTCATCTGGGCGAGCTGGCGCAACCTCCTCGGCCTCGGCGAGACGCGGCGCTGGATCGTCATTGGGCTGCGCTCGGCCCTCATCATGCTGCTGGCACTCGCGCTGGCCGAGGTGTATGCCCGCAAGCCGAACGATAGCGTGACGGTGATCTTCCTTTGGGATCGCTCCTACAGCATGCCGCCGGAACCGTCGGCGACGACCGGCAAGGATCTGCGCGAGAAACGCATCTTCGACTTCATCAACGATTCCGTCGCCAAGCGTGGCACCAAGCATGCCAACGATCGCGTTGGCGTCATCGTTTTCGGCAAGCAGCCCAAGCTCGAGCTGCCGCCGCATGCGGTGCCGCGGCTTGGCTTCGCCAAGATCATGAGCCAGGTCGATCCGAGCTACACCGACATCGGCGCTGCCATGAAGCTCGCTCTCGCGTCCTTCCCCGAAGGTTCCGGCAAACGCATTGTCCTGATCTCCGATGGCAACGAGAACATGGGCCGGGCCGAGGAGCAGGCACGCATGGCCAAGCAGAATGGCGTCGAGGTCGACATCGTGCCGATTGCCGAGGGACGCAAGCATCAGAACGAGGTCCTCGTCGAACGACTCGAAGCGCCGGCGGTCACCGAAAAAGACTCGCGGCTGCCGTTGCGCGTCGTCATTCGCAGCTTTCATCCGGAGATCGTCGTCGCCCGGCTGCAACTGCGCAAGATCACGTTCGATCCCGCGGGGGACGCACGCAACGACAAGGACAACAATCGCCTTTCGCCCGAGGTGAAACTTCGGCAGGGCCTGAACGTCTTCTACTTCCAGCAAGCTGGCGCCAAGGACGACACCGTGGCCGCCTATGAGGCGACCGTGATTCCGCTGCGAGTGGAAACCGTGGATGGCCGCAAGAAGGCGGACGGCCTGCCTGGCGATCGCATCGACAACAACGAAGCACGCGTCACCGTCATGTCGCGCGGCGAGCGCGCGATGTTGCTGCTGCGGCCCGATCTGGACAACGAAGACAAGGGGGACGACGAAACCCATCAGACGCTGATCGATCAGCTTCGCGCATCGACCAAGGGGCTCAAGGTCGTGCCGATGACGCCGAACCAGTTGCGCAACCTGACCAAGGGGGACAACGAACGGCTCGCGACGTTCCTGAGCAAGTTCGACGCGGTCGTGCTTGCCAACGTGCCGGCGGAGGCGATCACGCCCGAGGAGCAAAAAGTCATCCGCAGCCACGTCCACGATCAAGGCGCCGGCTTGATCATGATCGGAGGCAACAAGAGTTTTGGCGCAGGGGGCTGGCAGAATACCGAAGTCGAGAAGGCGCTGCCCGTCACCATGGATCTCAAATCGATGAAGGTCGAGGGCAAGAGCGGACTTGTCATGATCATGCACGCGTCCGAAATCGCCGACGGCAATTCCTGGCAGCGCAAGATCGCCAAGCTCGCCCTCGAGAAACTTTCGCCGATGGACATGGTCGGGCAGATCCATTACGACCACGGCTTCAACGGCGGCGCGCCCGGCCATCGCTGGCACATTCCGTTTCAGGAAGTCGGTCCCAATCGCAAGAAGCTGCTCGGCATGGTCGATTCCATGGAGCCTGGCGACATGCCCGATGTCGATCCCGCCTTCATCAAGGCCCACAAGGAGCTCACGAACGCCGAGTATCAGCTCGGCACCAAGCACATTATCCTGATCTCCGATGGCGATCACTGGGACGCCAGCCCGGCAGTACTCAACAAGCTGCGGGCGTCCAAGATCACCTGCACGACCGTCTGCATCACCTCGCACGGCCAGGCCGAGGTCAACAAGATGAAGGCAGTCGCCCAGTTCCTCAAGGGGCGGTCGTACCACATCACCGACCCGAAGGAGCTGCCCGCGATCTACATCAAGGAAACGCGCCTGGTCAGCCAATCGTTCGTCCACGAGAAGCGTTTTCTGCCGCACTTTCGGGACGCGCGCGAAGGGCCGACCGAGGGCCTGAAGGGGGAGCTGCCGCCGTTGCACGGTTTCGTGCGGACGACGCCGCGCGAGTCGAGCCTGGTCAAGATCCTGATCGAGACGGAAAAGATCGGCAAGTACAAGTTCCCGGTACTCGCCGCCTGGCAATACGGCCTGGGCAAATCGGTCGCGTTTACCAGCGATGCCCGCACGATCAAGGATGGCAAAGCGTTCTGGGACCGCGACTGGGCCAGCGAGGAGATGTACACGAAATTCTGGTCGCAAACCATCAACTGGGTGCTCCGCCCGACCGAGACCGGCAAGCACCTGTTCATGACGACCGAGCAGAAGGACGGCAAGATTCGCATCATCGTCGAGGCCCGCGACGCCGACAAGGTGCCGTTGACCGACGTCGAGCTGAAGGCAGGCATCACCTCGCCGGCGTTCAAGGAGAAGAATGACAAGAAAGCGGAGTTGAAGTTCGAGCAGCGCAACGCGGGCACTTACGAAGCCGAGATCCCCGCGGACGAGGTCGGCGCCTACTTCATCAACATCCAGGCCAAGTGGAAGAAGGACGGCCAGGACATGGTCGACAACGTCCGCGCCGGCGTCACGATCCCGTATTCCCCTGAATTCGCCGAGATGGACAGCAACGCCCAGCTCCTCGAACGCATAAGCGACCAGACCGGCGGTCAGTCGTATTTCGACAACGAGACGTCGCTGCAGGAAGCCGTCGCGAAGTCATCGGTCTTTCGCCCGGTCCCCGAAAGCCTGATGAGCCTGCAACCGCTCTGGTCGTGGATGGTGGCGTTGACCGCGCTCTGTCTGTTGCTCGACGTCGCGGTGCGCCGCATCGCGATCCAGCCGGAGGCCGTATGGGCGAAGGCAACGGAGTATTGGGATCGTTTGCGCGGCCGGGCGGTCGCGGAGGAGAAGTTGCCGGCGTACATCGAGCGTCTGAAGAGCCGCAAGGCCACGGTGGGAGAGTCGCTGGAGAAGCAGAAGGCCGCGAAGAAGTTCGAGACTGCCGAAGGGGCGAAGCCCGCCGACGCGCCGACGATCGCCAGCGCGAGCGTGCCGGAGAAGCCGAAGGAGACGCCGAAGAAGCAGGAGCCGAAGAAGGACAAGGAGAAGGAAGAAGATTTCGCGTCACGCCTGATGAAGGCGAAGAAGAAGGCGATGGAAGATCGCGACAAGGACAAGAAGTAACCAGGTCAAGCTCCGGGATGAGCGCAGCGATTCCCGAGGGTCACAGGTTCACGGCAGCAGCACATCCTTGAACTCGAACGGAATCGCGTGGTGCTGGATCACCCAGTCCTCGAAAAGGAGTCGCCTGGGTGGAAAGTCCCCTTTGACCTCGAAATACTTCGAAATGGTATGCCGTACGCCACTGGAGGATCCAGTACCGGTGGACCTGAAACGGTTTCCATGCTCGTCTTCCAGGAAAAGTCGATCAACCCACTTCATGCGGACCCCGGCAATTGGCCGAGGCACATCGATCTGGACCCAAAAGCCGTCCTTCTTGTCGACCGTGATGCTTGAGATGGTGATCTTTTCTTTGCCATTCGCGTCAAAAACCAGTCCCTTACAATCGGGGAATTTCTCCGCGACGACAATGGTTTTGCGCGAAACGACCACCTGAACATGGATGAAGCCGCGCAGCTCTTTCAACATGCGCGATTTCGAGGAGAGACGTTGCAAGTAGATTTCTGTTTCTTGCTGGAAGTCGGCGCGCTTCCCATCATCATTGGAGTGAAACTTTTCTCGCCTGCGTTTTTTCTCGGGTGGGTCCTTCGGCGTTAGCAGAGCGTTGCCATACTCATCACGTGCCGAGAGGATCTCGGTATCGACCACGGAAATGAAGTGAAATCGCGGCTCGGCAAGAATGCCGAGGGACAGGACGATGATGTGATCATGAGCGCCGGACTCTTTCGCGTTTCCCGGCCTGGTGAAATCGAACTCACGCTCTTCACGAATCTTGCTCGGCGCCAGGCGAAAGGATCCCTGAACTTGCACGAACGGCTGCTTGTGTCCGTCACGCTTGAGATGGACCCATGTCGCAAACATCGGAATTTCAATACGGTGCCCGCTGGCGCGAGCAATGCGATCGAGGGCTTCCCAAAACAGCACATCCTTCAGCAGACAGCGGAACGGAATCGGCGCATCGTCGGAATCCGCCGTCACCTCAAAGCCAGTCTGCTTTTTCACCTCCGCAAGGAAGTCCGTAAGCGTTCGCGGCTCGTCGGACAAGGTGACGCGCTTGGGCGCGAGAAGTTGCTCGGTCTCGAGGGCCGCAATCAGCTCACGCAGGCGCCGCTGCAACTCAGCGTCAGGCAACGTCAGCGCCTTCCGCAGGTCGGGCAGCACGCCCGGCCCACGCGCTCGCAACGTGCGTGCCGCCTTTTCGCGCTCGACAAACTTCGCGCTGCCGAGGCGCTGAATCAGCATCTCGGTGCTGGGCTCCTGAGCGTAACCCGCGTTCACAATTAACAAGGCCAGCGCTACGCAACCGATGGCGATTCTCATGATGCAACCTCCATGAAGCGAGACATCGAATCTAATCCGCCGTCCGGGCAGGGTCAAACATTCTTTACGATGGACATTGTCCCCGAAACTTGCTTGAATTGTCTACGCGCATGCCGTCTTGCGCCAGCAATAGCCGCCAACCCAAGGTTGCACATGGCCGAATCGAATGAATTCGAAGAACAGGTCCAGCAATTCCGCCAGCAATACGACGAGGTTTACAAGGAGATCGCCAAGATCATCGTCGGCCATGCCGACATCGTCCATGGTGTTCTCACGTGCCTGTTCGTCGGCGGCCACGCGCTACTCGAAGGCGTCCCTGGCCTGGGCAAGACGCTGCTGGTGCGGACGCTGAGCCAGGTGCTCGACCTCAATTTCAATCGCATCCAGTTCACGCCGGACCTGATGCCGTCGGACATCATGGGGACGAACATCATCAACGAGACGCCGGACGGACAGCGCGTCTTCAGCTTTCAAAAGGGCCCGCTGTTCGCCCAGATCGTGCTTGCCGACGAGATCAACCGCGCGACACCGAAGACGCAGTCGGCCCTGCTCGAGGCGATGCAGGAACACTCCGTCACTGTCGGCGGCACGATCCACAAGTTGCAGGAGCCATTCTTCGTGATGGCGACGCAGAACCCGATCGAGCAAGAGGGCACCTATCCACTGCCCGAAGCCCAGCTCGACCGCTTCTTCTTCAAGCTGACCGTGGACTATTCGACGCGCGAAGAGCTGTCGGTCATCATCGACCGCACCACGCGTGGCGACTGGCCGACGCCGAAGAAGGTGATGGACGGCGACGCGATCATCAAATGGCAACGGCTCGCGCGCAAGATCTTCGTCGCGCCGCAGGTGCAGGATTACGCGATCCGTCTGATCCTGGCGACGCATCCGCAAGGCCCGTTCGCCTGCACCGTCACCAATCGCTTCCTGCGTTTCGGCTCCAGCCCGCGCGGCGCCCAGTCG
This sequence comes from Gemmataceae bacterium, assembly GCA_035656475.1. Classification (GTDB taxonomy): domain Bacteria; phylum Planctomycetota; class Planctomycetia; order Gemmatales; family Gemmataceae; genus SIAQ01. Next base: position 10,155 of record DASRSQ010000345.1, read on the forward strand.
CTGGTCCTCGCCGCCAAGATCCGCGCGATGCTCGACGGCCGTTTCAACGTCAGCTTCGAGGACGTTCGCAAGGTCTACATCCCCGCATTGCGGCACCGCATCCTCCTCAACTTCGAAGCCCAGGCCGAGAACATCTCGCCCGACACAGTGCTGAGCGAGATCCTCGGGGACGTGAAGGAGAAGTCAGACGACGCGTCGAGTCTGCCGCACGCGGAGAAGGTGATGCGGAAGGGGTGATCGTTCGCTGCTTGCGGCGGCACATTTTGTCACGGTTGCGGCACGGAATCAGTCGATGCCTGGAGTGGCGCGCTCGGCGCTGACAACGCCGGCCAGCTCCCAAAGTCTGGATTGCGAAAGATGCGCCACGCATCCTCACCGAACGTGATCGCATCGGCTTCCGACTCGGTCGGCGGCGTCCATGTCACGGGCCCCTGCCCGAGCATGCACGTCAGGTGATTCGCCTTCGCCAGCATTTCGACCTGCACGAACGGCCCGCGCGACTGGATCGGGATGTGCTTGAAAATCTCGCG